>DASTTF010000091.1:0-9325 GCA_035760305.1 Nitrososphaera sp. | reverse complement strand
CACTTTGATTTCGATACTAGGCCTCACAGGTGGCGGCCAGCTCTTTCGCTCAATGTATTCCTGTGTTGGAGTTTAGGCATGAGGAGAGCCTGAAGCTGCATGATGCAATGGAATAACCAAAGGCTCAAGAGAATAAAGCGTATTATGATTGTGGCTGACGGAGTGGCAGCGCCAGTAATCATAGGTCTTGTTGTCGGGATTGCATTATTGCGCTTTTTCACGGTATACATATGCTCTCACTAATATCACACGACTTAGCGACAAAAACGCTTGGGACTTGGCAAAAAAGCAAGGGACGGGATGGTGTATATGCCATGGTGTGTATAGTAAGGTATGTCAGATTCTGTAGAGGTAGAAACAGCGTTCAGTTGTGACTTTTGCGGAGAGCTCTTTAACTCACCACAAGAAGCTCACAACCATAACCGAAAGGTCCACCCCGAATCCGGGCTAACGGGCGATTCAGATCCCGGGTTATGAATTTCGACTCTGGCGGAAGATAGAGGTGTGTCACCAAGCCTAGAGCTCTTTGATCTTGCCCGATTAAATACGATATTGTGCTATTATCGCCATGCCAGAAAGGGAATTCAAAGAAAAAGTAAAGCAGGACGAAAATGAAGTCAAGGTCGAGCGCGAGTCAAAGGACGAGTTCGGCAACAAAGTAAAGGAAAAACACGAAATCAAGACGGACTAACTCCTCTTTTTTCTATAATCACTTTGAACCCGATTGCCAGCTCGAGCGAGCTTGGAAGGCCGAGGATTTTAGTTGAGCTATTGAGCTTTAGGTCTGGACAATTCCTTTGTTGACTAGGATCCCGATTGCGGACTGTCCGGACCTTTAATTAAACATCGCTGTTGGCCCCGCTTTACTTTTGCCGCGGCATAATATTGCACGTTACTTTCGTGCCGAGAACCAGAAACGAAACCACGCCCAGCACCGCGCTGGTCAGACCATAAGAGATGAACCACAGCAGCGGGTCTCCCGTAAAGGCGGAGATGGTGTAGCCTACAAACAGCGGACCGAGCACCAACCCGAGATCGCCTATCATCCTGTTGAAACCTATGCCGCGCGTGACGTGCGAGTGGATGCCCAGCGCGGCTCCCCTCCCGCTCTGCTTCCTTCTCACCTTCTCCTCTATCTGCTCTGCGGCCCACGCGATCGATTGGCCGAAAAATCCCGAAGTGACGCCTATCAGGGTCATGATCGCAAGCAGAAAAGCCATGGACGTTGCCAGCGGGATCACCGCGACCAGCGCAGCTGACGCCAGGATCGCGGCAAACAGCGGCTTTTGCATCCCGTACATCTGGGTGATCCTGCCGGAGAAGAACGAGCTGGCCAGGTTTGCAGCCGCTGCCACAGTGAGTATTATGCCAACGTCAAACACCGACAGGGAAAGGCCGGCGTACGCGAACAGCGGCAGGCCGGTGGTGTAGATGCCGGAGCGGAGGAAGGCAAATCCAAAAGTGGCGATGGCGGCGGTGTTGAGGTAGACAGTCATCCTTGCCTGGCGCATGTCGCTCTCCTGCGCCGAAACCAGCCCTGCGACTCTGAACTTGCCCCGGTAATTGAGTGCCGCTATGATGGCAAGGGCGGCAGCCGCCATTACTGCAAACGCAAAGTAGGGCGAATTGTAGCCAAAAAACACTGCAATCGGCGCCCCGACTACCGGCCCAATGATGGGTCCCATCATCAGCATCGACTGGTAGCTTCCGATGCTGGTCCCGCGCTTTGCCGCGTCAGAAGACAGGAGGACAAACGCAATGGCGGCGCTGACATAGATCGACGACCCGATGCCTTCGAGCACCCTTGCGAACAGCAGCACCCCGTAGTTCGGGGCAAGGCCGGCCAGCACCGACGCGCCGACGAGTATCGCAAGGCCGAGGATCATGGTCCTGTTCAGGCCGAGCCTGTCTGTCAGGACGCCGGCCGGGATGTCGAATATGAGCCGGCCGATGGCAAAGCCGGCGATTACCGCGCCCACGAGGAACTCGTTGGCCCCAAGGTCCTGCTGCGCGTAAAGCGTCAGAGACGGCGTGACCATGCTCGAGCCCATCATGACGACAAGGGAGACTAGCGAAAGTGCCACTATGTTTGGCTGGGTGTTGACGTATTCGTTTAGCTTGAACATTTTACTTGCTGCAAAACTGGGGCCTGGCCGATTTGCAGAAGATAATTGTGCGTCAAGCCTAATTTACCTTGTGCGCGCCGACGCCTTTATGACGACGTAGTCGATTATCTCCTTTCTCGAGACGTCCTTCATTTTCAAGAGCGACCTGTAAAGGACGTTTTCCAGGAAAGCCGGGTACCTTTCCAGAATCCTCTCCCTGAGCTCGTTCCTGTGGAGGACGTAATAGTCTGCCAGCGGCTCGTAAACCTGGTGGCCAATGTGGCTGACGTCCCTGATTTCAAACCCGTTGTTTGCAATAGCCGATTTCACGTACTCTAGCGCATAGTGCTCCGACGACCAGGTCCAGGAGAGGATCCCGAGTTTAAAGAACGGCAGGGAACGCGCCATCACCGGTACCGCCATGACGAGCAGCCCTCCGGGCGAAAGCACCCTCCTTGACTCGCTGACGAACCTGCCAAGCGGCCTGAAGTGCTGCGCAGACTCCAGCGCGACTATGCGGTCCGCGGACCCGTCGGCAAGCGGCAGGATGGTGGATGTCGCGTTCAGCAGCGAGACGCTGTTTGCCTGCCTGGCAGCCAGCAGCTGCTGGAAGTTGATGTTCACACAGCTGATGTCAACCGAGTCGTGGGCGGACTTCCAGCGCGCCGCGGGTGCAGAGAGGCCGCTCCCGACGTCCACCAGCCTCCTTGCAGAGCCGAGCTCGGCAGCCTCGCCAACGAGCGAGCACAGGTTGTCCTGGGCCGCCACCGGGTCTGGGGCACCGTCCCAGTATCCAAAGTTGAGCATGTCGCCGCCGGTCGCCAGCTGCATGACCGGCGACAGTGAGTTGTACAGGTTTATGACGTCGTGCTCGTTGCGCCTAAAAGTCCACAGGATGACCTGAAGCGGGTTTATTAGCGCCAAGAGCGGCCGCTATTGCCAAGGCTGCTGATATAAACGCGAGTGTCGCCAAGCCCAAGTTCCCTATTGCTCATGAATGCCATTACACAATGGCAGAGGCACCATGCGACGTGGCAAAATGCTAGTCATGCAGCGCGCTCATGCTGACCCGCAACACCAACGATCTGCTGATACCGCACGTCTACACATACTGCGTGGATTGGTCGGCCTCAGAAACGCAGAACGTCCCTAGAATCTGGCAGTCTGCCTCAAATATTGATCACTGGATGCTTTTAATTAATAAGGCTATCATCGGTTCCCAGTTTGGAACCATCCATTCCCGATCCGGAACTCGGAGTTCCCGTTTGGAAGCGACCAGTTCCCGTTTGGAACTCGGAGTTCCGGCCCAGTTCCAGCATTTCAAATAATTTCAAATATTTGAAATTTTACGGGGTATATAGCTGCACCCCCCGGAACTGGTTTTTGGAACTGAAGCTCGGCCAGAATCACGTCATCGGGCATCTTTTTAATTCCCCAGACATAACCCGTGTTCAACCTGACGGTCCTGATTCCATCGTTTTCAGCTAGAAATTCATCCATGACGCTTTCGTGGAAGTTTGTGATGGGAGTCCAGCGTACATGATACGGAGCTTGCTAGATAAATTGAAATATTGTTAAGCGTGCCCAAGCATATACTGATAGCCCGCAGCTGTTTGCCGTGAATTAGAGGCCGCCACTATAAGCACTCTACATTAGCGCAAGCAGGTTCTTTAACAAATCCCGCGCTTGACGGATCGTGGCTACCGAAAAATCCTCTAAAAGATATTTCATAGGCGCTGCAATATCAGGGCTCGCGCTCTTCCTGTTCATGCAGGGGGCGGGAATCCTGAACGTGCAATCGATCTACGCAGACTCGCGGACGTCAGTCACGGTAAGCCCGTTCTTCCAGCTGCCCGGCAGCTCTGTCGTGGTAAGGGCCGACGGTCTTGCTCCAAATGCCGAAGCTACCATTTACGTAAAGAACGTGGTCGCGAGGGTCGAGACCATGAAAGCCGGAGAATCCGCCTCAGTCGTAACCTTCCCCGACCAGATAGTCGTCGGCACGACCGAGACTATCTCAACCGGCTCGCTGGAATGGGCCCTTGGCGTGCCAAAGGACGACGTGACCGTCATTGAAAGGTGGATAAGCAACTCGACGGGGCAGGTGCTAAAGACCGTGACTACGACCTACAAGTTCCAGGGCACTGTTAAGGTAATAGTGGTAGACCAGTTCGGAAACTCTGCCAGCGGCGAGCTTACCGTCATCAGGTGGATAACCGGATCGCCGTTCTAGCGCCGCCCTTTATTTTTTTAAAAAAGAAAAAAATCGCGGTGTTATTCGCGCTTTACCAGCACATAGTGCGGCACGTTTGCGATCGTCGCCGGGTACGAAGTCTTGTACTCCCACCCGAGCGCGAGCAGTTTTTTTGCTTCGCCGACGTCAGACACCGTGGCAATGTCCACGACGCGCTTGCGCCGCGACTCTGCCGTGCCCTTGTGCACGTGCTCGTTGCCGTTCTCGTCCACCAGCTTCCATTTTATCTTGCCAGTGGCCGGGTCCTCTCCAATCTTTTCAAAGGCTATCGGCTGGTTCGGGTAGCCTGCTGCTAGACAGCGATTGCATTGCTGCATCTTTTTTTGCGGTTTTGATGCCTCCGCCTGAACTGTTGATGACATTGGCAAATATCCGCAGAATCTGCTAATAACGGGTGGAGCACCGGAAGGGGAGGGGGTGCCTAGCTGTAGATGCTCTGGCCTACCTGCTTTTGGTCCTGCTGCCGCTGCACCGAGTTTATCAGCTCCTGCATCTGGCGCTTTAGCTCGACTGCCTGGCCTCTCAGCTCGCGGACGTCTATCTCGAACGGGTTGTTGGCAAGCTCGTTTGCCTTCTCTATCAGGATGGCTGCCCCTTCGGGGTCGGGGATTCCGGAGACCGAGGGCACCAATAGCCCCGTGCAGGGGATGCCGTTTGACAGGCAGGCCGCCAGCAGGCCGCCAGATATGCCGGCGATGAACGCCGGCGGCGCGTTTTGCTGCTTGCCGTTGATGCGTTTCAGGTAGCCGTGGTCGTCGGATCGCCCGTCGCTTGACACCACCAGGGGCTTCCTCTCTTCCGGAAGGTTCGGGAAGACTGCCCCTTCAAGGACCATGATCTCCCTGATGCCGCTGTCTTTGGCCCACCTGACCACAGAGTTTAGCAGCGGGCGGATGCCGGACAAGACAATGGGGGCGTCGCACACCAGCACACATGCGGTACCATCGTTGTTTGCATAGATCCGGAAAGGGTGCCGCAGCCTCCCGCCAATGTACATGACGCCGGGAGTTATGAAGTCTGAGTCGACGTAGGCGATCTGGTGCATCTTTTGTTGCTCTATGATGTAGCTCGCGCTCATTGACCCAACGATGCCCGGGCCGGGAAAGCCGGCGACTAGGATCGCGTCGTTCAGCCTTATCTTCTGGTTCCTTTCAACCGGCCTGATGACGGTCCTATCAACATTGTTGCCGGCGGGCGTCGAGTCCCCATCCTCTGCTCTATGCGACATGATAGATGCGGCGCCAAATCGCTAAAATACGTTATAGATGATTCAGGTCATCCGCTTGGAGGTTTCAGTCTGTGCTCCGTCGACGTGCTCGTTTCTCAGGTGCTCCGCGGCCTGCTCTGCGGTGGGAAAAGAGTGGTCGCATTTTGGGCAAGTAAAGCCGGTGTCTGACATGGCTCTTGACGCGCAATATCGGATAAAAGGCTACTGCGGCGGAGGATTCTTTTTTCTCTGCATGCTCACCAGCCCGAAAATCAGCAGCACGAGGCCGCCGACTATTGCGAACAGGAACGCGTACTCGCTGTAAAAGTACGACCTAGCCAGGTCGGCGCTCCCAAACTCGCCTCGCGTCGTCAGGATTTCCGAAGCCTGCGAGCCTATGGCGATCATGCCCGTAATGCCTATCGCTATAAGCACGGCACCGGCAATCGTCACGATCTTTTTGTTCTTGGCGCTTGACAACAGCCCAATTCCTATTCCGCCCAGCATGCAGTTTAATGCACAGAAAACAAGTTAAACGTTACAGGCTTTGTCACAAATCACTGATAGATCGTTGACCAGCCTGCCCAGCGCCCTGGCGACTTTTTCTTGGTCGTCCAGAATAATGTTGGCAGCCGTCCTCTCTCTGGGAGTCTTGCCCAGTGCAGGATGGACCTGATCTCTTCAATGTTCCTAGCCGATTCTCCCAGATGGCGCGAGCTGGATTCAAGGACGGCACTCATTATTTCAGCCTTTACCTTTGCGCGGCCTCTCA
This sequence comes from Nitrososphaera sp., assembly GCA_035760305.1. Taxonomy (GTDB): domain Archaea; phylum Thermoproteota; class Nitrososphaeria; order Nitrososphaerales; family Nitrososphaeraceae; genus Nitrososphaera. The sequence goes on along the minus strand of DASTTF010000091.1, from coordinate 2,987 downwards.
ACGCACTGACTTTGCAAAAGAGCCGTTATGAACCTTAGAGATTCTTGGTGGTCCTGCCGGAGGTGCTTTGTCAGGTCTTCCATCGCGGTGAACGACGCCCCGCATTCGTTGCAGGCATAATTGTATTCTTCCTTTGGAGATTCTGCCATGCGATGCTACGCGCAAAATGAATGATAAGGCTTTCAGGCGGTCGACACCGCGGTCGCGTGGTCTATCTTGATGTGTTCTTCCAGATCGAGCGCGCTGGGGAAATCTTTATCGCACTTTTCGCAGTGGTATTTCGGCCTTTCGGGAGTCTCGCTTACTTTGATCATTCTTTTACCTCTGAGCTGCAACATATAATACAGTTTCATCGCCGGTTACTTGGGCCTGCGCTCGCCCTTTATTATCGTCCTGTAGAACAGGTCTGCAATGACCGGCAGTTCCAGGTAGTCGATCAGTATCGCAACCCATGCGGCATAGTAGGGGATCTCGATCGCGCTGGAGGGGCCAAAGAACGTGTCGTACACCACTTCGTCGGTGATCCAGAATATGTGGAACACCTGCACCGCGAGCATTGCAAGCAAGAGCGCGTTCTTGGCCGCCTTTTCGCGCTTGTATACGTTGAGCGCATAGTAGGTCAGGCCGGCGACGAGCGCCGGGATCTCGATATAGTCTATGACTATAAAGAACACGAGGAGCGGCCCGCTGACTGATAGGGCGCTCTCGCCGGTTATCATCTTGACCACCACGTCGGCCGTGAGCCAGTAGAGGTGCACCAGCTGGAGCGATATCAGCACGAACGCTATCTTTAGGTTCAGGGTCTCGTACCTGCGCCAGAACCCTACCAGCTTTTGCACTGCGCCGGACATGGCAATTATTCCCCGCTGGTTATTCATTAACGCGGCCGTAAAAAGATTGGTGTCTTTCCCATGTGTAGCCTGATGCCAGAATCGACAGAGCTAACCATTATGTGGGATGGTCGCTCTCCACATCCATGGCATCGCGAAAAGAAGAGCGAAAGGACGAGGCGGCCGCAGCGCGCCAAGCCGAAGCACAGGAGGTCGTGACCCGGACCCTTGACGAGGCAAAGGACAGCACAAGGAAGGCCATGGAGGAGGCGAGGAAGGACATCTCTGCCCACACGGCGTCTTTCAACGAGTACCAGGAGCAGACGATAAATGCCGCAAGGGACATAGCTGAGAACTATCTAGAGTCGCAGAAGGAGGTGGTCAACTCGATGCAGTCATCGTGGGTCCCGTACATCGAGAACATGTACAGCATGTACTGGACAGGATGGATGTCGCCAAGGCGGATGACTGAAATTTATGCAAGGATGGCAAGGAACTTTTCAGACAACGCCATAGCGGCGACCAGGGTGGCCAACAACATGATGTTTGCAAACATGGAGGCGGCAAAGGCGTCCATACAGTATACCCGGGACAACATGAAAGAGCTCTCCAAGATAGGGGTCAACGCAGTCAGGACGTTTGAAGATGCGTCAAGGAGCTACCAGGAAACGATGAGGACTGAAGAAAGGCGGCGGTAGCCCCCCTTCATTTTTTATTGTATTAGCTAATAAAAAGAACCTCTGATAATTCTAGCTGGCATTAATTAGCAATGTTTTCCAAGCTGGCGCATGCCAAGAGGAGTAAAAAAGGGCCTTGACTCGCGCAAGTTTGACAGGTGCGTGACAAAGGTCAAGAGCAAGGGCGGAGCCAAGAACGCCTACGCAGTGTGCAATGCCAGCATGGGCGGCAAGACAAGGCGCAAGAGCAAGTGATCATTTGACGACCATCACAGGGCAACTCGCATAAGTCACGACGCCGGACGCGACGCTGCCAAGCAGCAGTTTTGTAAAGCCCGACCTGCCCTTCGTCCCCGTCACTATCAGGTCGATCTTGTTTTTCTCTGCGTAGTCCACTATTGCGGGCACCACCGACGTCGGGCTTGCGACGATCTCTGCCTTTAACTTGACGCCCTGCGCCGCGGCCTTTTTCTCGACCTCGTCAAACCACTTTTTCGCTTCCTGCTTTGCCTTGCCCAAAAGGTCGTTCATGGCGCCCGGAGTGCCGGCGAGCCCGAAAGCGCCGGAAGAATAGGCGTAGCCCAGCTGCGACACGATGACGTTGAGGGCTACAAGCTGGGCGTCGTGCTTTTTCGCCACCTCGATCGCGTGGTCGGCGGCCTTTATCGAAGACTCGGAGCCGTCCACGCACACCAGTATCCTTGCAAACGCCAACGGCTAGAATTGCGCCCTGGGAGATATAAGGCTTGAAAAAAGTATGGTTAACTTTTAATGAAATGACGCCCATTGATGATCGATGTGGGGCTTTGGCATCTACCTGATGCGGCTTGCCGACTACCTTTACGGCCGGCGCGGCAGGAAAAAATGCGACGTGTGCGGCAAGAAATTCGACAGCGCCGACGAAATGGAGGTGCACAGAAGGGACCTGCACCCTGACGCAGTCACGAGCTAGTCAGCGCCGGAAAACTAGGTCCGCGCAGGGCTACTGCCGGGTTTATTTAACAGCCCGACATAACTTGCCGTCATGGCAAGATTGGTCAGGAAGGAGGACAAGGGCCCGATGGCAGTCAAGGTCGGGACAGAGACAAAATGGATATGCATGTGCGGCCTGTCGGCAAACCAGCCGTTCTGCGACGGCTCGCACAAAAAGACCCTCGACGAGCAGGCCGGCAAGGTCTACGCCTACAGCAAGGACGGCACGCGGACAGAAGTTCAGTGATGCTTTTCGTGGCTGAATATCGTCAGTAGCGCCGCGTTCTTGGCCGCGAGCTCTGCCGTTTTTTCATCCTCTGCGCTCCCTATTATCACAAGGTCGCCCTCTTTTGGCACCAGTTTTTCAGCCAGCATCCTGCGCACCTGCGGCTCTTTCCTCAGTGAATCCTGGCTGCTCGCCGGCATGACAAACTTTTCGTCCCTGAAAAGCAGCGTGGTCGCGCCTGTCGCGCCCATCTTTATCGCCGCGTCCCGCTGCTCTATCCCG
>DASTTF010000090.1:0-16994 GCA_035760305.1 Nitrososphaera sp. | reverse complement strand
GAGCATGTAGTTTGGAACCTTGATCAGCCGGCCCGTGCGCACGGAGGGCAGGCGCTCGCCGTCGCCGACTTCCATGACCGTGGTTCTCAGCATGCCAATCTCCATGATGTCTCCCTTTGTGACGGCGCCTCCGCTGGTGATCTTGATCCTGTTGCCCACCTTGATGTCCTTTGTCTTCCTGATGACTACTGTCGCAAGGAGGTCCGCGATATAGTCCTTGAAGACGAACGACATGCCAAGCGAGCTGAATATACTCAGCAGTGGCAAGATGGTGACAAGATCCCCCGCTTCCATTGTTGCTGTTGTTCGCCCCGGAATCGGGTTAAGGCGTTGACTTGAAAAGTTCTAACAAGCCATGAAAAACTCTTACACTAGATCGACATCCGTCTTGCGCATGAGAGGCACTCGACCACCGTCTTTTCGTTATTCTCTACCACCCTGAACCTTTTTGAGCCGCATTGCGGGCAGATTGGGCACGCCCTCAGGCCCTTTCCCACTTCTACCACCTCTGCGGGTTGGTGTCGGAGCCGGCCAGGATCTTCATCCTTTCGATGCCATTGACCTGCTCGATCACCCTTGCGGCCGCGGGCGGCACAAGCTTTTTCCACTGCCCGCCGGCCAGCATGAGGCGCCGGACGGCCGTGCCGTTGTACTCGTCCTTTCTGGCAAACTTGGGGCTCTTGACCGCAACATACTGAGAGCGCGCAAGGTGCCTTACAAAATCGTTGCCCGAGTAGATCGCGTCAAATGGCGGGGCCATCGACCTGAGATACGCGATCCAACGGGCGTTGTTCTCGTCGTTTGCAAGCGGGATAATGTAGCACTTTGAGAGGTCCAACTTGGCTTCCTTCAAAGCCTCGTGTATCATCAACGCCCTCTCTCCGGCGGTGAACGGGTCCCTGTCGATAAAGTTGAACTGGGCGCTGCCGATCACTACTACCAGCTCGTCGCATTCTGACAAGATCTGCCTTGCCAGCGCAAGGTGGCCGTTGTGGAACGGCTGGAACCTGCCTGTCATGAGCCCGCGAGTTGTCATGGCTTACCCAGCTTGCCCTTCCACTGCTCTATTTCCTTTGCTTCTATCTTGCGGAAGATCGGCTCCACCTTGCCCAGCTCGTGGCCTGCCGGGATTGCCCTGGCTTCTTTTGCTGATTCCCACTTTTGCTGGTGCACACTGCCGGCCATCTTTAGCTGGCTCCAGATCTTTTCGCACGAAAACGGGATGAACGGCTCTAGCAATATCGCCAGGCTTCGCACCGCGTTCACTGCAACGTACAGCGTCGTGTTTGCCGTGTCCTTGTTAGCCCACGGCGCGCTTGCCTGGAAGTACTGGTTCATGGAACTGCTGTATTTCAGGATCCTCTTGAGCGCCCTGTCGATTTCGTTGTCTGCCAGCAGCCTGCCTGCTTCGTCCACAGCCGCCGCAAGCTCTTTTTCGAGCGAGCCGTCAATATTGGAAGGCTCGGGGACCCTGCCGCCAAACGACTTGGTTGTGAACGACAGCGCCCTGTTGACAAAGTTGCCGACGTTTGCGATGAGCTCGTTGTTTATCCTTTCATAGAACGCGTCAAAGTCGAAATTCAGGTCGTCCTGCGAATACGTCACCACGGACGCGATGTAGAATCGCAGATAGTCGGGGTTGAACGCGGAAGTGAAATCCCGGAGCCCGATGTACCAGTTTCTGCTCTTTGATATTTTTTGGTTCTGCAGCATGAGGTGGCCCCTAGTAGGGACATAGTCGGGCAGCTTGTATTCAGAGTCGATGCCAAGGCGCATCGCCGGCAAAAAGAGGTAGTGGTGGTAGACGATGTCCTTGCCGATAAAGTGGTAGACTTGCGACTCGTTCCAGAACTTTTTGCCGTCGCCTCCCTTGTCGCTGACGAATTTCACGAGCGACGAAATGTAGCAGAGGTGGTTGTCAAACCAGCCGTAGAACACCTTGTCCTTTGCCTCCGGTATCGGCACGCCCCACGAGAGGTCGCGGGTGATGTCCCAGTCCTGCAGCCCCTCGTTGATCCAGTTGATGACATAGTTCCTGACTTCGGGCTGCAGGTTCTGGTTTGTCGAAAGCCACTCCTTCAGCCTGTCGCCAAAGCTTGACAGACGGAAAAAGTAGTGCTTGCTCTCCTTTTTTACCGGGGGCCGGCCGCATATCGCGCACTTGGGGTCCAGTATCTGGTCAGGCACGCGCCCGCACTTTTCGCAGAGATCCGAGTACTGGTTTTCGGCGCCGCAGTTGGGGCACTTGCCGATCACGTAGCGATCGGGCAAAAATTTGTCGTCAAACGTGCAGTAGAATTGAATCACGCTCTGGTCGTAGATATGGCCGTTTTCGCGCAAGCGCTTGAAGACGTGCTGGACAAACTCGACGTTCTCCTTGGAGCTCGTCTTGTAGAAAAGGTCAAACGAAATTCCAAGCGATTCAAAATCTTCCTTGTCGCGCCTGTTCCATACCGCGACATAGTCCTCGGGGCTCTTTTTCTCCTTCTCTGCCTTTATCAGGATGGGTGTGCCAAAGTCGTCGGTGGCGCAGATGTGGTACGCCTCTATCCCGTTGAGCCTTGAGAAGCGGGTGAAAATGTCTGCCGGCAGGTAGGTAGAGGCTATGTGCCCCAGGTGTATCTCGCCGTTTGCGTAGGGGAGCGCGCTGGTAATAACCGCGCTTTTGCGATCCGGCATTCACAGTTTCAATCCATATACTAGGATTTAATTTAACTGGAGTTTTGATACCGCGCCTGATCTTTCGTCTATCGCTATGCCCACTGCATCAAGGGCGTACACCGCGTCGGCGCCGTCTATTTTTTCCGGTACGCCGTGCAGTCACAAAAAGGCTACTGGTTCTCGTACTCTTCCCTGAACTTGGCCCTTCCCCTTCTCATTATCGCATAGAGCGCGAGTATCACGGCTATCCACACTGCGGAGAGCATGATGTTGGTAAAGCTGACGTACAGGTACGGGGTAGCATCAACAAGGTCGTCCTGCATGGTCTTGAGCGACGCGTGGATGTCGTACAGGCCGGTGTTGTATTCGGTGCTGTAGGGCTCTAGCGACGAGATCGAGTTTGCGCGGGCCAGCATGTCGTCAAGGTTCCGCTGTATGAGGGCAAAGTCAGTCTTTGCGGTGGGGAACGACCACACCGGGTTGCCGCTATCTGGCAGCTGCCTCTTGGCGGCCCTAACAAAGTCTGCCACCTGCTCCGGGGTCTGCGCAGATTCGGCCCTCGCCAGGTAGCCGAGCGCGCTGTCCACCGGGTAAATGGCCTGCTGGTAGCCGTAAAGGGCCATCCCAACTCCAAAAATCATGAGGGCCATGACTCCGACCATCATGAGCCTGTATGACGACGCCATGCAGGACGTATGGAGCCCCGGGCGATATTTAGGTGTGGCGGAGGCATATTCTAGCCGAACCATTTTATAGCCAGATTGTCTACGCACAATAGTTGGCATCTGTCAAGGTTGCCCAGACGGGCGAGATCAAAGAGAACGGCGGCAAGGAGCTCAACATCAACGGCACGAGGGTCGCGCTCTTTTTCGCAAAGGGCCAGTACTACGCCGTCGAGGCGCTGTGCCGCCACCAGGACGGCTCGCTTGCGCCGGGCAAGATAGACGGAGAAGTGGTCGAGTGCCCGCTCCATTCGTGGCACTACAACATCAGGACGGGCGAGCTGCTCGACTACATGGAAGGGGTCAAGCTGATTACCTACAAGGTGGATGTCCGGGGAAAAGACATTTATCTCGAAGTCTAAAAGTAAAATACCGGGTAGGCCGCTCTAGCGGCAGTGAAATTATACAGCACGCTGAGCCGGCGAGTCGAGGAGCTGGAGCCGCAGGACAACACCGTGAGGATGTACGTCTGCGGCGTTACGGTGTATGATAACTCGCACATCGGCCACGCGCGCACCGTGATTGTGTTTGACACGCTGCGCCGGTACCTGCTGTCAAAAGGCCACAAGGTAGTTTTCGTGCAGAATTTCACGGACGTCGACGACAAGATAATCAACCGCGCAAAGGCGGAGGGCAGAAAGGCGGAGGAAATATCTGAAAAATACATCGACAGTTATTTCCGCGACTTTGCCGGCCTGAACGTGATGCGAGCCGACCACCACCCAAAGGCGACGGAGCACATCAAGGAGATGATCCAGCTGATCGAAGGCTTGATGGAAAAGGGCCACGCCTACCTGGCGCTCAACGGCGTATATTTCAGGGTAAAGTCTTTCCCCGGCTACGGCAAGCTGTCAAGAAAGCCGGTGGAGGAGCTAGAGTCCGGCGCGAGGATCGAAGTCGACCAGACAAAGGAGGACCCGCTCGACTTTGCATTATGGAAGTTCTATTCCGATGATCCGGTGTGGCCAAGCCCGTGGGGCAGCGGGAGGCCGGGCTGGCACATAGAGTGCTCTGCAATGTCGAGAAAGTACCTCGGCGACACGTTCGAGGTACACGGCGGCGGCCACGATCTCGTCTTCCCGCACCACGAAAACGAGATAGCGCAGTCAGAGGCGTACACGGGCAAACAGTTTGCCAGGATCTGGGTCCACTCCGGCATGGTCACCATCAATTCACAGAAAATGAGCAAGTCGCTTGGCAACGTTGTAACCATCGAGCAGGCACTGAAGAGCTGGGGCATGAACACGCTCCGGCTCTACTGCCTGTCGGTGCACTACGCCAAGCCCCTTGACTACACCGACGAACTCTTGAAAGAATCGGTGCAGAGGTGGCGGCAGATAGAGACGTGCGCCTGCGAGCTGCGATCTGCGGCCGGCAGCGGAGGCGAGGTTGACGCCGTGAAGCAGATCTGCGGCGAATCCTTGAAGGCGTTTGAAGCCGCGATGGACGACGACATGAACACGTCGCTTGCGCTGACAGAGTTCCTAAAGCTGGTGACCAAGCTCAACCAGTACGCCGCGGCAGACAGGCTGACAAAAGAGATGGCCGGCTCGGCAATGCCCGCGTTTGACAGGATAATGGGCATCCTCGGGCTCAGGGCAGTCGAGGCCGGCGAACAGGAACGAAAAGAGATAGAAGGGCTGGTCGCAGACCGCAACAGGCTCAGGGCGGAAAAAAAGTTCAGGGAGGCGGACGAGATCAGGAAAAAGCTGCTGGACCGCTCTGTCGAGCTCCTTGACCACAAGGGCAGGACCGTGTGGGTCAAGCGCGAGCGCTCGGAATAGTCAATTTTTACCCTTTTGTGCATCTTGTTGCACTCTTGGGCTAATGAGGTCGCCTGACGCCACAGAGATGTAGCCATGAAGATAGTCGACGGCAGGCGTATGGGCTCAGTCACGGTCTTCGAAGACACCCTCATGCTAGCGGAAGTTGTCGGCGACGTCATACTCAACAGCGGCCACCTCGAGCTCAAGGGCAGGGTGCTGGGCAACCTCTTTGTGCGCAAGGGCACGTGCAGGGTGCTGGGCATCGTGCGGGGCAACCTGGAAAACGAGAAGGGCGACGTCGAGGTCTTTGGCACCGTGCACGGCAAGGTGATAACAAAGAGCGGCTATACCTACGTCAACCCGGGAAGCAAGGTGGGCTCTATAGAGCACGCCGCGCCGGCAAAGAATGAGGAAACAAAAGAAGCGGTCAGCACCTAGGCTTTTTCCTGCCGTATCTTGTCCAGGTCCTTTTGCAACAGCTCGATGGTTTTTGGTATCTCTTTTTCGGCGCACTGGATACAGATCTGCTGGAGCGACAGCGGGTAGGTAAAGTATTTCTCATTGAGAGCAATGTCGCGCTTGCACGACACGCACTTTTTCATCTTGTATGGATCAGTATTTTTGATGATCAAACCTCGACCACTTCGCCCTGGTCGGGAGCGCGCGCGTCAAAGCCGTACTTTTCCTTGATCTCTTCGGCGAACTTTACGCACGAGGGGCCGTCGCCATGCACCGTGAGCACCTTGGGGTTGCCCTTGACGCGGTCCAGGATTTCAAAGAGCTCGTGCCTGCTGTTGTGGCCGGAGAACTCGAAGCGTTTGACGTCGGCGTAGCATTTCGTTATCTTGCCGTCAAAGTTGGCGACACGCTTTTCAAGGAGCATCCTGCCCGGCGTCCCTTCGCCCTGGTACGACACCAGCGCGATGCCGTTCTTGTCGCTCTGCGCTATCTGCTGCGTGTAATGGACTGCAGAGCCGCCCACCAGCATGCCGGCCGGCGAAATTATCGCGCACGGCTCGTTGACCACCTTCTTCCTCCTGCTCCAGCCCTGTATCCACTCCGCCTCGCCTATCGCCCGCTTGAACATGTCCGGGTCCCTGAGGAACGCGGGGTGGCGGCTCATTATCTGGTTGGCCTTGAGCGCCATGCCGTCCATGACCACCTTGTGCTTGAAATTGTACGCCTTTAGCACGCAGGCTATCTCCTGCGCCCTCTCTACCGAAAACGACGGGATGAACGCCGTGCCTCCGCGCTCTACGATGTCGTTGACGTATTCCATGAGGTCCTTTTCGGCCTCTTCGCGGGGCTGCTGCTCTGTCTGCGAATAGGTGCTCTCTATTATCATCATGTCTATTTCGCCAAAGTCAAGGTCCGCAGGCCGCAGGAGCTTTGAGCCGCGGGTGTTGATGTCGCCGGTGTAGAACACCTTCTTGCCTTCGTGCTCCACTATGACCGTCGAGCCGCCCACCACGTGCCCCGACTCGTGTAGCGTAATCTTGGCGTCGTTGACCATGTGGGGCTCCCTGTACTGCATATTCTTGGAATTCTTCAGCATGGTCATGAGATCGATGTATTCAAACGGCAGGTAGAACCCTGACAGCTTGATCATGTCTTCAATGAGCAATTCGGAAAGCTCAAACGTTGGCAGGGTGCCGAGCGCCGGTATGTCGGCCGTGCCGGACAAATAAAGCGACGGCACAAAGCCGGAATGATCGAGATGCGCGTGCGTGATGACCACGGCGTCCACTTCTTTTGGCTTGACATGCATCGGGAAGATCGGCTCCCTTTTGAGCATGACGCCATAGTCCATCAGTATGTTTGTGTTGTTGCAGTTTACGAGAAACGCCGAGCGGCCAACTTCTTTGGCCGCCCCCATTACCTTTACTTTCAATGTATTATACAATAGAGCTTTTGGCAATACACGCTTTAAATCTTGCTAATTCAATGCGCTCCCGCCTTGCCGCCGCAAGGCGGATCTGATTAAATAAATCGTGCACGTCTTTCTCGTATGCCGATGCCCGGCGGGGATCAGAATTCTGACGGCGGAAAGCGGATAACACGTCGAGATTGATGGCAAGATGCAGCCAGCTCCAAAAGGGATGACCGCGGATTTAACAATCGCTGAAGAAACGCTCTGGAAAATTCAAATCATAAAGGGCGTCTTCAAAAAAGAAACTGAGACGTGGAAATTGACGAACCTGCGTGCAATGCGCGGCGATCAATACGTGATGCCCAAGGACTGCGACGATGTTGTTGCCGTGAACATGCGCAAGAAACTCGGTGCAAGTGTCGGTGACGTCCAGTTCCTCAAACAAGGCGCGTCCGCCATTACCTTTACCGGCGTCAAGGACCCATACAGCCTTGTCGAAATGGCCAACGCGGCTAACGAAAAAGTGCTTGCGATCATCAGGGAGGCTGAAAAACGACATGCAGCCAGGCCTGGAGGAACTGGCAGCACCTGCTCCAGTTCTGTCGTCTACGGTTGCTGCGCTGAAAAAGCGGGGGATTGAATAGACCTTACAATGTTCATGCCAGCAAGCATCTTGTACAACTTTGTAGCAGCCTTGTACAAAATGATACATTCACGTGAACGTTCACCTGAAAATGCGGATATTCACGTGAAATTCACTTCATTCACTCCGGCCAATCTCATGGGTTGACTGCCCGATGTTCAGGCCATATTCACCTGAAATTCAGGCTTTTTAAGGCGAATATTAGGTTGAAAATGCTATTATTCCGATATATTCTTGTACAATTATATCAAATATTATATAATGATATATTTGTACAATTTGCTGTACACTGAGGAGTTGACAGAACCCCTGCTCCCACTGCGGCAGGGAAAACCCAACGACCGCCAAGTTTTGCAACCAGTGCGGGCGCACACTCTAGCCGAACTGCACCTGCCAGAGCTGCTCCGGCGCGGCCGGGTTTTCCAGCTTAAATAGCCACCCGCCGCACCCTGCAATCTTGCGGGGTCGTCTGCATGCATGGCGGCAAAACTATTATTTATTAGGTCAGCCTAATGTTTATATAACGTCGTTATATCTTGGAACTGCATGAATAAGTACGTCCTAATTATCCCGGCCATACTGGCTGCAGGCATTGGAATCGGCTACGCCGCTACCACGGCGATGGCGACTCCTTCACCCGTCGAAACAGAGACAGCGACCGTGACGGTTGCCATACAGCCCACTGCAAATGCCGCAGACATACAGTCGCAGGCGACAGAACTTGAAAACTATTTGGAACAGGAGACTGGATACAACGTTGACATCTACGTGCCCACGTCATATGCGGGCGTAGTTGAAGCTCTCAGGTTTGGGCAGGCTGATGTTGCGTTCGTGAGCGCATGGCCTGCGTACCTTGCGGTTGAAAAGGCCGGCGCAACTCTGGAGCTGGCCGAGGTAAGACAGGTAGTCATTGGCGAAGACCTTGTAGAGGAGACGTACTACTACTCCTACTGGGTGACCAAGCCGGACGCGCCGTATGACAGCCTGGAAGACCTCGAAGGCGTCAGGGCCGCATTCTCTAGCCCGCTGTCCACTTCTGGATACGTGATACCCATGAACAAGCTCGTTGAAGAAGGGCTCGTCACCGTCCCGGAGGGCGGCACGGTCGATCCAAAGGCGTACTTTTCTGAAGTCCTCTTTGCCGGAGGCTACGGCCAGGCATGGGAGGCACTGAAGAGCGACCAGGTAGACGTCAGCATAATCGCAGGCGACGTGAGCGAAAGCCTGTACAGGGAAGTGCTGACAAACACCAAGGTGATCGACGAGCAGGGACCGATACCGTCGCACGGCGTGGTGTTCAGCAAAGAAGTCGATCCGCAGGTAAAGCAGAACCTGAAGGCAGCCCTGCTAAAGATGGGCCAGGACGGCGAGACAAGGGAGATCATGAAAAAGCTCGTGTCGGCCATCTTTGTAGGGTTCAGGGAAACCACTGCCGAAGAGCACCTGACTGCCCTGACACCGGCCTTGCAAACAACAGGACTGAGCTTTACAGAGAGCCTGAAATAGCACATGAATGACATCCTGCGCTTAAACGACATACACTACGCCGCCGGCAAGAAGGAGATCCTCAAGGGCCTCTCCATGACTGTCAAGGCGGGGAGCGCAGCGACCATCATGGGCCCGAACGGGGCCGGCAAAACAACCCTGCTGAAGGTGGCGCTAGGGCTGTTAAAGCCTTCGGCAGGAGAAGTAACTTTTTTTGGCGAAAAGAAACTCACCAAGGAATTGAGAAAGAACCTTGGCTACATACCGCAGAACCTTGCGCTCGTCAGCGAGCTGACCGTCCTCTCCAACGTCATGATGGGAGCCGTCAGGCGCATGTCAACATGGCGCTCCCTGACAAACTCTTACCCGCCGGAGATCTTGGAAGAAGCAAATGAAATAATGAACATGCTCGGGATTTCCCACCTGGTCCAGACAAAGGTTAAGAAACTTTCTGGAGGGGAGAGGCAGAGGGTGGCCATTGCCCGGGCGATACTCCAGCGCCCGTCAATAATAGTTGCAGACGAAATGACGTCGAGCCTCGACTTCAAGACCGCCCTCAATGTGATGGACACGCTGATTGACGTCAGGAAGAAGATGGGCCTTACACTGTTCATGACGCACCACAACCCGGACATTGCCAAGATGTCCAGCGACACGATTTACATCATGCGCGACGGCGCGATCTCCAAGGAAGTGCCGGCGTCAGATATTGACAGGGAAAGTCTGATTGGTCTTTATGAACCGGCTTCACAGTAACGGAATCCTGATAACGATAGCGCTGATAGTGGTAGGAAGCTCCATCCACCTGAATTTCAACCCGATATCCGTGTTCCAAGACGCCAGCAATTCCGGCGTCATAATCGCCGAGCTGCTGCAAGTAGACTTTTCCGTCGCCGACAGGGTCCTGCAATCGATCGTCGAAACGCTTGAAATGGCCCTTATCGGCTCCAGCATCGGCTTTGCGATATCAATTCCTGCAGCCCTAGTGGCGTCCAAAAACATTGCGCCCTTTTACCTGAGCGTAATGTTTCGCGGAATACTGAACACCTTTTGGTCCATACCGCCCCTGCTCTGGGCAATCATGCTGGTCGCAGTCGCCGGCCTCGGGCCCACGGCAGGCATAATGGCGATAGCGTTGTTCACCATCGGTCTGAGCGGCAAGTACCTGTACGAGATATACGAATCGCAGAACCCGTCGGCGTACGATCTCATCAAAGTCGTGGGGGCGGGAAGGCTGCAGATGATAAAATACGTGACCATCCCGGAGTCGCTCCCCTTCATGAGCAACCAGTACCTGTTCATCCTGTCGTACAACGTCAGGGAATCGGCGATACTTGGGCTTGTAGGCGCCGGCGGAATAGGCTTTTACCTGACGTTCTACCTTGAAAGCCTCCAGTACAGCAAGGTCTCGCTCTTTATAATAGCCATCGTTGCAGTAGCTCTTGCGATGGATTATCTCAGCACAAGGCTGAGGACCCGGCTGGTACACCAGTAGCACGGGCAACACTATGCCGTTTGGTCAAACTGCACCTGCCACAGCGGCTCCGGCGCGGCCGGGTTGTCCAGCTTTTGCAGATAGCCGTACCCGCATTCGTCAAGCACCAACTCAAAGTCGTAGCTGTCGCCTAGCTCTTTCTCGACTTGTTTTCTGAGCGCCTCCCTGACAATGCCTGCCTTTGCCGGCCTGCTGTAGACGTACCAGAGGTTGTGCGCGCCGCGCATCCTGGCAAGGTTGGCGCGCCTGCCGTCAGGCATTTTCGTGTAATGCCGGTTCATGATCTCGGTGTTGACGTCCTCCCACGACGGCGTCCTCCACCACGCGACCTTCTGGAAGCCGTGGCCGTCAAACTCGGCCGCCAGGCTGATGCCCTGGTCAAGCGTCGTGACGATCACGTCGGTGTTGCGCGCGACAGGGTCGCGAAAGTCCTGCCCCGGCTCCATCCATCCGACAAAGATCATGTCGTATTTTTTATCGATCCAGTGCGCGTCGGCGATCCTGATGTATTCCGGCTTTGCGACGCCAAGGCCATAAAAGATCCCGCCGTCCTTTTCGATCCCTTCGGCATCTTGAATAAATTCTCTCACGCGCTTCAAAAAGTCGCCGTAGCCGCAGCCGACGTCAAGGTAGCCCGGGCTGGCCGAGATCGCCCGGGCCACGGCGGCGACGCGCAGCACGTCAATCTTGCGGTAGGCGAAATACGAGCCGGCAAAGAACGGAAAGCTGTATCGCTCGTGGTGCGGCGACGCTGCAGATGACCTGAACTGCGCCAGCGCCTGCCTTGCCTTGCGCAGGTCTTCAAGGTTGAACGGCACTAGTCAAACATCACTTCCCACAGCTTTTTGTTGCTCGCGAGCGCGGGCAGCTCCTCCCCGTAGCGGAAGCCGCACCCGTCAAGGACAGACTCAAAGTCGAACCCGTCGGCAGGGTCTTCTTTTTCCAATTGCGCCTTCAAGCCAGACCTGACCCTGCCTGCAACGTCCGGCCTTGCATAGATGTACCAAAAGTTGTGCGCGGTGCGCAGCCTGGCAAGCTCTTCCTTCTTTTTGGCGTCAAGCGACGGCGTGTAATGCCGGTTCATCAGCTCCGCGTTGACGTCGATCCAGGACGGCGTCCTCCACCATGCCACGCGCTGGTAGCCAAACTCGTCATACTCGCAGCCGCCGTTTATCCCGCACTGGCCGCCGGCGTCAAAAGTCGTTATGACGCACTTGGCGCACTTTGCAACGAACCTGCGGAAATCCTGCCCCGGCTCCATCCATCCGACAAACGCCGCGTCGACCGGCCGGGAAAATCCCTCGACCGGCATGAGATGGACATAATCGGGCTTGTCCACTTGGAACGTGTAAAAGATGCCGCCCTCCTTCTCGATGCCGGTTGCACCTGGCAGCAGTTCTCTCACTTTCTCAAGAAAGTCGCCGTAGCCGCAGCCGACGTCGACATAGCTCGGATCGCCAGAGACCGACCTGGCAATCGCCACCACCCTCTCGACGTCGACCTTGCGGTAGGCGAAATACGAGCCGGCAAAGAACGGAAAGATGTAGCGGGCGTGGTGGGCGGGCGGGCCGCGGGCAAGGAACTGCTGATAAGCTTTGTACGCGCTCTGCAATTCCTGGATCGCAAAAGGCATCAGCTTTGTTGTTCCGCTCAATCCCTATATTTCTAATGTGTTGCGGAATCCGTCGCGGCTGCTATATAACGGCGTTTGGAAAAACCCAAAACGCTTATTAAGTTCGCTTTTCATTTTGGTGTTATGGTTAGGAAATTTGATGACTGGTGGAAAACAGTTCCAGCTGACTTGAAGGCAAAGGCTCGCAAAGGCGACGAATCAAACAAGCCGCTGCTCAATCAGGTTAACTATGTTCTTCTGCATCTTCACCTGGCAGGCAAGCACGACGCAAAGCCAAGCCACGAAGAACTGAAGGATTGGCTACACAGCGGCCAAGTAGACGTTCTCCGAATGAACAAATAAAATTTCTTTTCTCTTTTCCTTTATTTTACAGTCTCCCAGCGCAAGCGCTCTCGCCAATGCGCCAAGTTATAACAGCGTTTTGCAGTACCCATAGGGTTTAAATAGTTTCGAACAATACTGACGTCTAAGTGAATTATAGATGCCAATTGCTATACTTCCAGACGTCGATGAGCAAAGATGCATCGGCTGTGCTCTCTGCGTAGAGATTTGCACCGCCCTTGGCCCGGACGTTCTCAGAGTAAAACCAGTCGAAGGATGGAAGAGGGGTAAGGCGTTCGTCTTTTATCCAGAAAGATGTATCTCAGACGGAGCCTGTGTAGGCGTATGCCCAACACACTCTATCTTCTGGATGAGGCCGATGGAGTACACTCCAGGACAGCCAGTCCCTCTGCACAAGAACGGTGTCTTCG
Source organism: Nitrososphaera sp. (assembly GCA_035760305.1). Classification (GTDB taxonomy): domain Archaea; phylum Thermoproteota; class Nitrososphaeria; order Nitrososphaerales; family Nitrososphaeraceae; genus Nitrososphaera. Next base: position 3,967 of record DASTTF010000090.1, on the reverse strand, counting down.
ACAAGGGCTGGGAAGAAGGCTAAGTCCAGACGGCACAACTCCTTCCTTTTTTCATTTTTATTTTCTAAACAACTGTAGGTCAGCCTTTTCGCAAGTACGTTGTAATGTAAGCTACGCCGCCCGCAAGCACTCCAACGCTTAACAGCCCTGCAAATGCCGCAATAGGATTGATAAATTGCTCCATGATTGCAACATTTGGCTGCAACGAATCGTCTCCGCTCAGAATGACATCAAATATCCCCGAGCCTGCAAGGCCTGCAAATATCATGGCAATGGTAGTGGCGGCGCCACCGATGTTCATCCCTACAAGGTGTATCCATGCCAGAACAGATCTGAAACCCCGGATCTGCCTGCCCATGCCAACCTCAAGATGGTTATAAAAAACCGCCGTTACCGCTATTGCCACCACCAGTATCATGTAAAAGATGTATCCGAGGAAGAACCACTTGGCTGGACCTTCAAACGATAGTGAAAGGAACTGGATTACGTTTACCCCGGATGTCAGTATTTGCGCAGAGACTATGATCAGCGCGAGCCCGGTGATTGCTGCGCCCTGAACAATGGCGGCTATTATGAACCTGTTAGACCATGCGCTCTTGGCAGTACCTTGCACGTCAGTAGCAGTTGGCACTGGGATATTATTATGCTCTTAGAGGAAAAGCCTTATCTGCCATAGCCTGCATTATCTCTCCAATGTGCGACTACATGTATTATGAGCAAAAGCAAAGGGGCAAGCTGAAGAACCTGGTGCCTGCGGAAGAACCCGAGCTGGAGAAGGTTGAAGAGCAGCCAATGACAGTCAAGGCCTGAGCCCCTTCCTTCTTTTTTGCGCCTTTGAATTGGCGTCAGCCAATCGCAATGGCTCTGTGCCAAGCTCTTTCACGATTGCCATTGCAGTCTCTAGGCTTATCCTGTGGCCTGCGCTGACGTACAGTTTCTTGCTGAACGCGTAGCCGAGGACCTCGCCGCCCAGCTCTACAAAGCCGTCAGGCCGGACAGTCCCGCACAGTCGGCTTTTTGCGATTCCTATAACAGGCTTGTCAAGCGTCACGCCGACGTAGCAGGCCAGCCCGCATTTCCTTGGGTGCAAGAGCCCGTGTCCGTCGACCAGCAACAGATCAAAACCGCTCTTTAACTTCTTTAGGGTGTGGAAGATAGGCCCGGCCTCTCTCAACATCAAGAGCCCGGGCACGTAGGGGTGCGTCGCCGCGGTTTGCGAGTCAACAGACTCTGCTACCGACTGCCCCTCCATCACCACCGCAGAGCAGTATGCAGTGTCGCCACTGTAGGCGACGTCGACTCCGCAGATGCGGTTAATTTCGCCAAAATCGTCCTTTGAGACTACCTTTTTCGCAACTTCCTTCTGCAGCCTGATCGCGTCGCCGTGTTTCAAAGCTCTGAAGTATCATCGACGAGCCGGGCATTTAGTCTTGCAGCCATGGCGGCCTGCTTCATGAAATCGTCTGCCACGACCACCACTTCTTCAAACCTGCCTGCAAACTCTTTCAGCGATTCGACAAACGTGGGATAGTCCTCAGGTTTGTGGCCTGATCTCGTGGCAAGGTTGTGCGATGCAGGAAAGACATCCGATATTTCGGCCGGGATGATCCCGAGGAATGGACTGTAGCTGCAGACCTGCGCGTCGGGGAATTTCTTTACAATCTCCCTGTAGCCCCGGGTAGAGTAGAACGGGTGGACCTGCCCCTCGGGGCAGAGGACCAGCTTTTTCCTGCGCGACTGGAACGCGGCAGCCGCCCTCCTGAACCTCCTTGCCTCAGGCCGGTGCTGGTCTATGGACTCGTAGAAAAAGATCGCCCTTTCCTTGAAGAGTGGCGTGCCATCCTCGAGCATCTCGATGTCCTTGAAGAGCCGCGCCGCCTCCATCAGCTTTGGGTGCGCCCGCGCCTTTTGCATGACGTATTCCCACAGCCGGCCGTCCATTATCGCCTGCTTTACCGCGTCCACCTCTGCCTTCAGTACGTGGAGGTTGTGCTTTGCAACCTGGATCGTGCGCTCGTCTCCCTGCATCCCGCGCAGTTCCTGCAGGCTGCTGGAAGAGCACACCGGGCACTGGCACGGCAGGTAGAAAAGCTCTTCGAGCCTGACCGTCCCGCTCGGAGTCATGTACCTGCCGTCCTTTGCGTAAAGCATGTAGGAGGCAGAGTCAAACATGTCGCAGCCGAGCGCGACTGCAAGGGGGATCGTGAGCGGGTGGCCGGCTCCAAAGAGGTGGACAGGCTTGCTCGGTATGGCTTTTTTGGCGGCGACTATCATGCGCGCAAGCGTAGCAAATTCATAGGCCTCCATCAGCTCGACCGGGCTTCCAAGCGCCATCAGTTGAAAGCCCATCCTGTCGAGCTCCCTTGCGGAATGCTCGACCAGATCGGAATGCTCGGCGCCCTGCACCGGCCCGACCCAGATCGCGTCCGTGCCGCCCACGACGTCCAGCGTCTCCTGCGAATTTTTCAGCGTGGTAGCGACATACTCTTTTGCCCTTTCATAGTCTAGGCCGTAGCCCGTCGGCTTGTCAAGGGGGATCGGTATGTCGCTCCTGATGTCCTTTTCAAACTGGGCCATCGCCGCCGGCTCGACTTCGACGGAACCATATTCTAGGACCTGGTAGCCGCCCGAGTCTGTCATGACCGCGCCGTCGTAGCCGATGATGTCGTGTATCCCTCTTTTGCGAGCGTCGTCGCCGTAGTGCCTGAGCGTGATGTAGGCGTTTGTGATGACGATGTCAAATCCCATCTTTTTCAGAAACTGGGTGCTGATCGTCTGCCTTACCGGGTGGACGACCGGGACAAATGCCGGTGTCTCGACAACGCCATGCGGCGTCTCAAGTCTGCCTATGCGGCCTGCCAGATCCGAGTAACGGACCTCGAACACAACTACCTCTTTGTCTCCTTCATGAACTCGTCGTAGACTGCCTTGACCCTTTCTGCCGTGGGGCCTGAACCTTCTTCAACGCCAGCCTGCGTCACCTTTATCCTGTCCATTACGATGATGGCTCCGACATCTTCTCTTATCTTTACCAATCCTGGAAACACCCTTGACACCCTGTCGGCAAGCGCCTTAAAGTCGAACGGCTTTTCCATCAGCCTTATCTCCTTGACGAACGCGCCGTTGACTATCATCTTCAGTATGCCGTGCCCTTCGACGTGGTCCAGCACGACGTCGAGCTTTTCGTCGATTCCGGCGAGCGTGCCGTTGTAAACTTTTTGATCCGAAGTTTCTACAGAGACTTTTTTTCCAAGGAAGTGGAGCGCCTCTTCTCCAAATTTGCGGGTAACAACTGCAGCCATTGCTTGATTGGTATCTTTAGAGTGGTATATATACGAATTTTTGTGTCATGGCGCGCCTGACAGGCGCCCTAGTGCAATCTTGCGCGCGCCCTGCCCATCGGCATCTTGATCGGGGTGCAAAAACGTAAACATCAGTATTCAAAAAATCTCTGCATGTCGCCCTTTTCAGATACTACAGCAAGCCAGTCTATTCCTGATGGCTTTGGCTTTTTGCGCAGGGCAGAAATTATTTCATTTGCAGTCTTTTCCGGCGTCTTGCCGGTGGTGTCAAATTCAACGACCCTGCGCCTGCCAAACGTCTTTACCGAATCGTAAAGCGACACGCCCAGAATCTCGCTCGCCAGGTTTTCCCTTTTCTTTTCTGCGCTGTATCCACGCTTCTCAAGCGTCTTTTCAAGCTCGTACGGCGACCTCCGCAATACTGCCGCCATGCTGATGCTGGCGGGCTTGATCACATAGGGCGCAAGGTGCCCAACAATAATCTGGTCCTTCCTCGGCTTTGTCATCCTGGCAAGCAGCCTGCCCAGCTTTTTGACCTCGACTTCAAGGCCGCGGCCGGTCTTTTTTGCAATGGCGCCATTGTCTATGGCGACCCTGTTGATGTCGATTATTTCAGCATCCAGTTTTTTCGCGATTATCCTGGCGCTCGTGTGCTTGCCGGCGCC
>DASTTF010000089.1:0-2724 GCA_035760305.1 Nitrososphaera sp. | reverse complement strand
GCATAAGATGTGGCAACGGAAGCCATACTGTTCCAAGCTGGGCGAATCCGGGATTTTCGCTCCAGTCTACCAGCTTTCGGGCTCCAAGCATGTGAGAAACAGAGTCGCCAAAATAGACAAGCGAATACTTGTCAAGGCTGTAAAGGTAGAATGCTGTAGAAAGCCCCAGCATTATTACGACGGCAAAGACGATCCAGTGACCGCTATTTTGTATTCTGGATTGGGTTTGTAGCATTGACTGACCACTAAAGCGCTGCTTCGATCCTCGTAATCGTATATTTATAATCTCTGGAAACAGACATCATTTGTCAATTGCGCTAGCACCAAAGCAAAAGATTAATTCCATCTCAGTCAAGCATAATGCCACTTGACCAAGACAGCCGTCGTTGCCATCACAAAGCACGGGATCGAAATAGCGCGCAGGATAAAACACAAGATGCCCGAAGTGGAGATATACGTCCCGGCAAAGCACAGCGACGGCGGCACCGACGTCAGCTGGTTTTCAGAGCAGAGCACGCAGCTGCTCGGCAGCCTGTTCAAGACGCACGGCGCGCTGATCTGCGTATTCTCGCTTGGGGCAGTGATAAGGATCATTGCGCCGCACCTTGTGGACAAAAAGAGCGATCCCGCGGTGATCGTCATTGACGACAGGGCAAACAACGTGATCAGCACGCTGTCAGGCCACCTCGGGGGCGCGAACGCGCTCGCCCGGCTGGTGGCTTCCTTCCTTGGCGCGCAGCCGGTAATCACGACTGCGGCAGACGTGAACGAGACAATCGCCGTGGACCTTGTTGGCAGGGAGTTTGGCTGGACGATAGAGAACTTTGAAAATGTTACAAGGACGAGCGCGTTCATGGTCAACGAAGAAAAAATCGCGGTCTACCAGGACGCGGGCGAAAGGAACTGGTGGCACGCACAGCTGCCAAAAAACGTGACTCTGGTCGACAGCATCGATCAGGTAAAGTCGCCCGAGTTCAAGGCCGGCCTTGTAATTTCCGACAGGGCAATCTCCGATCCTGAAATCATGAGCAGGTCGGTCGTCTACAGACCAAAGTCACTGGTGGTCGGGATCGGCCTCCACTGGGACACGAGCAGGGACGTCATAGAGTCAGGAATCAATGCAGTGTTTGCTGAAAAGGGGTTGTCGTTCAAGAGCATAAGGAACATTTCCAGCATCAACCGCGGGGCAGAGGTAAAGGGGCTTGAGGAATTTTCAACACAATATGGTATTCCTGTCGAGATCTATGACAAGGAACGACTGGCGGCCGTGAACGTGCCGAATCCGTCGGAAACCGTGCAAAAGTTCGAAGGGACGGCGAGCGTGTCGGAGGCGTCGTCGCTACTGAGCTCAAAAGGAGAACTGATAGTGCCAAAGCAAAAGTTCCCGCCGAACCTGACGGTGGCGGTCTCGCGCGTCAACTTTGCAGTCTAAATTTTAGACATTAATAACAAATTACCTAGAAAACATATACAGTCCTGCATTGGTGATGAATTAATTTTAAATACTTCAATGTTGTATTATGATTCTGATGTAGCATGTCAGAGCCAGTGATACTCCACTGGGAGCGTGTCATACACAAGAACGTGCGGTCAAAGGACGGAGTGGACATCGGAAACATCATTTCTGAATCCGGCGACACCTTCACCGTGATGCAGGGTACCAGCCGCGAATACAACATTCCAAAATCGGTGGTGGACGGCTTTAACGGATCAGAAGTCTTTCTATCGATACCCTACGCAGAGGTCATGACGTACAAGGTAGCATAGCTACCCTCCCTATTTTTTGCAAGCTCGGCGCCTATAAAAGAACTACTTCCACTGGAACTGCTGGAAACGCGCACGCGCGCACAAGATATTTTAGCCCGGGCGGATTACCTGCACAGGCAGTTGAGAAAGGCGCTTTTAATAGTCGACAGGGGCAGCCGGGAGCCGGACGTGAGGCAGGAGCTGCAGGAAATCTGCTCGCTGGCCAAGAGCCGGGCCGGTTACGACTATGCCGACTATTGCTTCCTTGAAGTGCTCCCGCCCTTTATCGCCGAAGGCATCGGCCGGTGCGAGGCAAGCGGCGCCGGCTTTATCACCATCATGCCTTATTTCCTCTACCCCGGCATGAAGCTGAAAGACACGGTGAAGCAGAGCGCCATAATTGGCAGGGACAGGCGCCTGAGTATGGCCATAACAAGGCCCCTCTCCTACCACCCGATGATGGCTCAGCTGATCGCCGAGAGGATAACCGAGCTCAAGAAAGACAAGGGAGTCGACTACTCGGACAGGGAATGCGACGTGGTGCTGATAGGGCACGGCAGCAGCGACAAGAACGCCCGCGACGCGTTCATCCATGCCGCAGACGCGATCAGGCCGCGCTACCGCAGCGTCCACTTTTGCTTCCTGGAGCTTGACCGGCCAAGCATCGAGGAAGGGATCGGGCAGGCCGTCGCCGCCAACCCAAAGGTGATATTGATGATGCCATACTTTTTGCACAGGGGAGCGCACATCAAGACAGACGTCATCAAGGACGTAAACGCGGCGCTTGAAAAACACGGTTTCAAAAACGCGTTCATGGCCCGGCACCTCGGCGTCGACGAAAAGCTGGTCGACCTCGTGGTGGAGAGGGCAAAAGAGGTGGAGGAGAGGTTTGGCGTCTGACCACCACAGCGGGACTGCGTCGAGCAGGGCAATGTCTGACAGGGCGTTTGACATCGAGAAAAAGAGCTTTGAGATAAT
>DASTTF010000088.1:0-3493 GCA_035760305.1 Nitrososphaera sp. | reverse complement strand
TACTATTAAATAGCATAGCCATTATATTATAGTATAAACCACGTAGAGGGGATGGCTCAGACCGATGTTCAGAAATGCCCAGTCTGCTCCGGCAGGGGCGCCATAGAAATCACCGATTCTGACTGCCCGTTCTGCAACGGCACCGGCGAATATTCAAAGGCTGCTGAAAGCTACATGAAGTCCCACATCTGCCAGTGCGTGTTCCTTGACAGGAAGAACTGTCCGCTCTGCGGCAAGAAATGCCACCATAGCACACCAAACCGCCCGCGCATCCTGATCTCGCCGATGTAAGGTTTAATAGCAATCTTCCCTTATTTTCAACCGTTGGAGACAGCAGCCAAGGCGAGCGAAAATGCAGCGGCCGCATGCGCCTTTTGCAGCGCGAAAATTCCCTACGGCCAGAGCGTATGTTCCGACTGCATGAAAAAGTACAACATCAAGACGTCTGACCTCGGCAGCGACGGCTGCGGCTGCGACAAGTAAGAGAAGGGGTCAGAGATTGGTATACGTAATCATCTAGATCATACAGCCACCACATCTTCATCCCCCCAGTCAATCGATGCCGATTCTATCCATTAAGTCTTTGGCTTGCTTTTGTTTTGTAGGGGTTATCCTGACCACCACCAGCCCCTCAAGCGGCTGGCCGTACAGGATGATTGAGCCTTCCGGCGCCAGCGCAAAAGCCGGCAACGCGAGCAGGTCCTCTTCGCCTTCCACAAGCACCCGAACAGGCGGCTCGGCTTTCAGGGCTTCCTGCAGGGCTTTCACAGCGTCTTTTGAAATCGTGCCGGCGGGATTCCTGCACCGCAATTCCTTGGCAGGATAATTCGCGGGGTAGCTCCGCTTTGACCTCCGTTCCCTGCCGTCAATGACGGCGACATCCGGCACGATGCCAAAACTGACGAGCCGCTCGGTAGTTGCGTCGCCGACTGCGACAACTTTTCCGGCTCCTTTCAGCATCGACTCTACCTTTTGCTTTGTTACTTCTTTGTCAGGAACGAGTGTCCCAAAGGGCTGTTTTAAGAGCTGGGCATCCTGTGGGCTTATTGGCATTATTCTTTTTTGGCCTGCTCGCTTGCTGCTTCTGCCTGTTCCTGCGCCTGCATTTCGGCGGCAATGATGCTGATCCTTCCCGCGATCAGCTTGGCCGCCTTTGTGAATGCGTGCGACTGCACCGACTCTGGCTCTGACACAACTGAGGGCTTGCCGGTGTCGCTGCCTTCCCTGATTTGCGGGTGGAGCGGAATTTCGCCGATGAAAGGAATCTTGAATTCGTCGCTTATCTTTTTGCCTCCGCCCTGCCCAAAGAGGTGGATCTGCTCGTCGCAGTGCGGGCACATGAGGTAGCTCATGTTCTCGACGACTCCGATTATTGGCACGTTGAGCTTGTTGAACATGCCTATCGCCTTGACGGCCACGTTCATGGCTACGTCCTGCGGAGTCGTGACTATCAGTATGCCAGTGAGCGGTATCGTCTGCGCTATCGTCAGCGGCGCGTCGCCCGTGCCCGGCGGCAGGTCGATGATGAGGTAGTCGAGCTCGCCCCAGTTGACGTCTGTCAGGAACTGCTTGACGATCCCGGAAACGATCGGGCCCCGGTAGATGCCGGCCTGCTGCGACTGCTCGTAGAAAAAGCCCATAGAAATCACCTTGACGCCTTCAACCACAGGCGGCTGGATCTTGTTGTTGACGACTTCTGGCGACGCCTTCAGCCCCAGCATCAAAGGCACGCTCGGGCCGTAAACGTCGGCGTCGAGCAGGCCGATCTTGGCGCCCGTCTTTGCAAGCGCAAGCGCAAGGTTAACGGAAACGGTGGTCTTGCCGACCCCGCCCTTGCCGCTGGCTACTGCGACGATGTTTTTCACGCCGGGCAGGAGCTCGTCCATCGAAAGCGCCCTGCCCTCCATGACCCGGGCAGTAACCTTCAACATTAGATCCTGGACGCCGAGGCCCGCTATTGCGTTTCGTACGTCGCGCTCGATGTCGCTGTTGAACGGGCATGCGGGTGTCGTCAGCTCTAGCGTAAAGGCGACCTTGCCGTCGTTTATCGAAAGGTCCTTGATCATCCCCATCGACACAATGTCCTTGTGCAGCTCGGGATCTACGACTTTTTTCAGCGAGCTGAGGACCTGATCGACTGTCACCATGATAGAAAAAATTTGTCCACACCGTATTTAAATCATCGGATTGAACAAAAAGTTAAGAGGGGAAGATTTTTCTTACGTCCTGGAACCTTTTCCTCAGAGTCACGATGCTGATGTCCCCTGCCACCGCGACCTGGGCCTGGCTCACGTTTTCTTCCTCCTTCAGGCACGCGGCGTACAGCACCGCGACTGCGAGAGCGTTTGGGTCCTTGCCGTGCGAAATCGGGTTGCCCTTTATGGTCGTCAGCATTTCAAGCGCGGCCCGGTAGGTCCTTTCACTCACCTTCGCCTTGTTCGCAATCCTTGCCAGATACTTTTTCGAGTCAATAACCGGCAGCTGCAATTCCAAATTCTGCACGAGCAGGCGGTAGCACTTGCCGGCAAATATCGAGTCCGTGTTTGCCGCGACCGATATTTCTTCGAGCGTGCGGGGCACCGACAGGTCCCTGCACGACGCGTACACCGCCGCGACAATCAGGGCGCGGATAGACCTTCCCTTGATTATCTTTTTGTCAAGCGCCTTTCGGTAGTTGTATGCCGCCTTTTCAATGAGCGTGTCGCTCAGCGACAGCTTGTCCTTTATCGTGCTGAGTATCGCGAACGCGTTCTTTAGGTTGCGGTGGTAGCTGCGGTTGTTGCTGGAAATCTTGTTCCACCGGCGCATCCTCTGCACCTTGCTCCTCTGCTCCGCGCTGATCGCGACGCCGTTTGCGTCCACGTTTGAATATGAAATGAATGTCGAGAGCCCCATGTCGTGGAACGCAAGCGAAGAGGGCATGCCGGTCCTGCTCTTGCTTTCAATGTCTTCGCCAGAGTACGACCTCCATTCCGGACCCATCGACTCGATGTTGTCCTTGACAACCATGCCGCAGGAAGAGCAGATCGCCTCGCTCGTTTCAGAGTCGAAAACAATCGAAGTGCCGCTGCACAGCGCGCAGACGTCTGCCTGTTCTGACGCAAGTTTGTAGCTCATGTTGCAAGCCGTTGGGATTGTATTTCATTTAAGACCCATGTCTACAATGTGCGCATCAGTGTTACACTGTACTGCAAGTTGCTACATAAGACTGTAGCATAACACACATTCGTGCTCTTTAAACGGGATATGATTGTCTAGATGGCGTGCCAGTGCTAGAAGACGCGCGGCCTGCTTCGATCACCCGGTCGTTCAGATTCGAGAACGACGTGCTGAGGGTGCTGGACGAAGAGGCGGAGCGCATGGGGATATCGGTAAACGCGCTCGTGGGCATCGTGCTCCGCAGGTACTGCGAGTTCACAAGGTACCTGTCCAAGATAGACATGGTGGTAATAAACCGCGAAATGCTGACTTCGCTCCTCGAGCAGCTAGGCGA
>DASTTF010000087.1:0-3407 GCA_035760305.1 Nitrososphaera sp. | reverse complement strand
TGCAAGACTAGACAGGGCTTTTGCGGCGCTAAAAGAATTGGACTTGGGAGGCTTTACGTATTACGACTCGAAAGGGCAGGGCCAGATACCCCGCCAAGAGGTCCATTCGGGGAGAGGCACCGGGATGTACAGACCAGAGTTTAACGTAAACTCAACAATAGTAGTCATCGCCAAGGACTCGATGGCGAACAAGGTCGTCGACAAGATCCTGGAAAGCACAAGCACAGGGCTAGCAGGCGAAGGCAAGATATTCATCTCTGACGTCGAGGAAGCAGTCGACATTGGATCAAAAAAGCGCGGCGAAGGCGCGCTATAAAATTTTTATTTTGTCAGCTCTTCTATCGCCTGGCTTGCGTTGAGCATGCCCTTTTTCTTTGCATACTCTTCGACCGCCTTTAGCTGCTCTGGCGTGAAACACACCGGCATTGTTTTTTCGCTCATGGCGAAATACGGGCCCCGCAAGATTATAACTCTTTCTTTCATAGCGCGGCGTCGCCATTTTCCTTGCTACCGATGTCGTACGCTTCCGCGACGTCGTAGACAAAGATCTTGCCGTCAGATGCCGAGCCGGTGCTTATCACTTTCAGGACGTCGGCAATGATCTCCTTGGCCTTGGCGTCCGGCACCAGCACTTCGATTTTCGTGCGAAAGCCAAACTCCGGGGTGTAGCGCATCACGCCGCGCCCGACTGATACGGGCTCCCTCTTTGCCCTGCCCCTGCCCTTGATGTCGTAAAAGGTCATGCCGCCGACCTTGTGCTTGTGCAAAAGCTCGTTGATCTCTGTAAGGCGCTCGTGCGGTATGATGAGGTCCAGTCTCTTCATGCCATTACCACCGCGCGAAGGCATTTATCAACATATCATATTTTCTCAGTTCTATGTCACGGCGGTCCCGCTCTCAAACTGCCGGTGGTGCGCCAGATCGTCCTGGTTCTGGAATTGCTTGCCGCACGTGTCGCACACGAAATTCGACATCGCTGTCGGGGTCACCTCAGGGTAGTCCTTGCGCTCCTCGCTCTCGTTCACCGCCTCCCTGTCCTTGATGCTCGCGTCGGCGGTCGTCGGGCGGCTGCGGACGTCCAGGTTCTGCCTTGTTTCGTCGCTCATCTGGAACTCTTTTTTCCGGGAAGCGGCGTTTTCCTGCAGCGCCTTGTGCACGTGGTACTGGTCGCGGAACTCCATGTAGCCGTTCAGGCTTTCAAAGAGCGCGATGACGTCTTTGCCGGCGTTGATGCTCTTGGCATAATCTATGATGCCCTGCTTGAACGCGGGGAACTGGAGGCCTGCAAGCTGGCCCGCGGCATAGTCGACAAAGTCGGGGTCGCTGTTTGCCTTTTCCACAGCGCGGTTGATGTGCTCTGCGTCGTATGTCGGCACGTGCTTTGCAGCGTCGATGCTCTCCTTCGATCTGTCCGTCATCAGGCGTCTATAGCACAACAATTCTCATAATGCTTTGCAGATGTGTCGATTTGCACAAGAACATCAAGTGCTGATTCCATCAAGGTAGGCGACGTCGCTGTCATATTCAGCATTCATTATCTCTGTCCAGCATTTGGAGCAAAACGAATCATCATCCACTAGCCTCTGCCCAAAAGTCCTGCCAGCTTGGTCAAAGGAGGAGTTGCACGAAACACAATGATCTGTCATGTCTTTTTAACAACATCTGTCCTTCCTTATGAAACTGTAGAAGGCATCTTCTATAGAAATCAGGGCACGGCTGGAAGCCGGCAGAGTTGGAGTCTAGTGCTTTCCCATTTCATAATCGGCTCCGGTCACACACTTGTTACAGTATCTACGAAGCATAATCACTCCTTCTACCCTGAACAATGCCTCTGTCGTCGCAACCGCAGAGCACGTAATGCAAAAACCTGGCGTTTTGTTCGTGCCTACCACTGCCGGTCTGGTTTGATAAGGTTTTACCACTATTAGAATAACCATATGTTAACTATATACTTTTGAATGGCACGCATTCAGGAAGCGTGCTTCTGAGGTGCTATTGAGAGTGGCATCGGCGGCAGTTTCTCCAACCTGAGTTCCTAGCAAGCATCAATGACCAAGCCTGAAAATATAATGTACCGCGACTATGGTTCCGACTTCCTAAATAGCACGGCTACTATAGAATTTTGAGATGAAATATAGAAGTAGAACTGAGATTGTGTCGAATATTCTTGAAGCTGCAAATGGCGGCGCGACAAAAACAAAGATAATGTACAAGGCATTTCTCTCTTATGCTCAACTAAAGGAATACCTGAGTCTTCTATCGCAGAACGGACTCTTGGAATATCTGGACGCAGATGCAAAATTCAGAACGACCGGCAAGGGCATCAAGTTCCTGGCAATCTACGACAAAATGGATATGCTGTCGCCCACTGCTGCTATGCGAACAAAGGTTATAGAATAAAGGCCCAACTGCATTCCTGACATGCAAAGGCGTTCAAGGATCAAAGCAGTTATCAAAGACCCAAACCCGGCACCACAAAATATTTTATCTAGGAAACCGATGTGCCAGCGGACGGAGAAACGGCGGAGTTGCCCTTTAACCAAACCCGCCGGCACACCGTTACAGGGGGAAGTGGGGAATGCTCGGGAAAGCACCTTTTCTCCTGTATACTATTCTCAAGCTCAAAGCTGTATGTAAGGAACGTGGCTAGCTAGTTCTCTAGGAATCTTATGTAGCTCTCACCTTATCGAATTGGATTTTGTAATAATTCGCATAAATACTAGTCTGGCGTAATGATATTGGATTGAAAAATAAGAGATTTTCACACGGTGGCCTATGCGAGTGCATCTGCCATGGCAGGCCAAACACGGACTATTGCGGGTATTGCTCTCCTTCTCACACGGGACGCAGCAATTCGAATTCCTTTAGAAAATAAGGAATTTCCTAAATTCTTGTCTGGCGCCTAAACATTATGATCGGCGAAGCCGCCGCATTACATCTATTGTTTTGCAGACACGCCGCCGTCCACCATCATGACGGTGCCGGTGACCCATTTTGAGTCGTCGGAGCAGAGGTACGCCACGGCGCCGGCAATGTCCTCCGGCTCGCCCACCTTGCGCAGCGGGAACGTGGACTCGAGCACCTTCTTCGCCTCCTCGTCCTGCAGGTAGGGCTCGATTATCGAGCTCCTTATCGTGGAAGGGGCGACGCAGTTGCAGCGGATGTTGTGCTGTCCGTACTCCACCGCGATGCTCCTTGTGAACATTATCACGGCGGCCTTGGTCGCGCCGTAAACCGACAGCGGCACCTTGGGTATGGCCCTGACGCCGAGCACCGACGACATGTTGACGATGCTGCCGCCCCCGTTTTTCATCATGACCGGGATCACAGCCTTGGTCATCCGGAGCGTGCCGGCAAGGTTGGTCTGCACAAGGTCGTCCCACTGGTCCTCCGTCATTTCGTGGAAC
>DASTTF010000086.1:0-5415 GCA_035760305.1 Nitrososphaera sp. | reverse complement strand
ATGAGGCCTTCGGCCGCAACGAGGCCGCGCCTGTAGCCGTCGACAAGTGCCTCGCGCGTGTAAAGAGAGCTGGCGCGGGGATGATCTGGCGGTATCGAAATGCGCATGTGCAATTTTTAGAGCACTCTGGCCCCGCTGCTGTCGATGTTGCAGACAAAAAGCGTGCCGCCAAAGCCTTTGAGGGCGTCCCTTGCCTCCTTCGCCCTGGACTGCGGCACCAGTGTGAACACGGTCTGGCCAAAGAGCGCGACGCTCGACTCGATCCCTTTAGCCTTGAGGGCCGCTATCGGCTCCTTGCACCTGCCCTCTGTCAGGCCCAGCGTCCCTGCAAACTCGTTGGACATCTTTAGAAACTCGCCGACGCTTCTCGACTCTGACAGCTTGCCCAGCATCACGCCGCCAAGGCCGTTTATCTCGTCCATGCGGTTTGTGAGAAACGACTTTGTCGAAATTGGCGCAAGGCAGAGCACGACTGCCCTGTAATCCTGCAGGTCGATCTTGGTTACAGCGCCGACGCCCGGCGCCCCCGCGCTCGTGCGCATCTCAAAGCCGCCGGCAAACTCGGCGATCACTGTCCCAAGGCCGGTCTTACAGGCAATCTCTGCGCGGTGTGCCACCTGCGCAGCCTGGGTCCTGCTGAGGCCGGCGCCCAGCGCTTCGTTTAGCACATAGGATAAGCTGAGGGCGGCCGCTCCGCTCGAGCCAAGCCCGAACCCCACCGGGATTCCGACCTCGTGCTCGATGTTCAAAAAGTATGGCTTGTTTGCAAGTGTGAGGTACTCCTCCGCGATCCAGCCTGACACTTCGGCATTGCGGGCCTCGACGCCATTGATTGAAATCTGGTAGCCTGCCTTTGCGTTCTCGTAGACGTACGCGGCAGTAGTGATGCCCTTCTCGATCGAGAATCCTGCCCCCTTTGATCCCCTTTGTAGAAAGTGTGAGTATTTCGCATGGGGTATCTCGAAAAAGCCTGTAATGTGGCCGGGGCTGAAAGCCTTGGCCACAGCTACGGGCGCGGCAACCAGCGTTGATGCCATGACTCTTTATAAGCTACTGAAAATATAAGAATAATGTTTAATTAGTTTAAATGGATTTATACTAACATGGTGAGATACGCAAGGCGCCTGCAAAAGATAGGAAGCAGCATCCTCATCTCGCTGCCTAGCCAGTGGATAAAGAGCAACAACCTGAAGAAGGGCAACATCGTGCCGATTGACATCAACCGCGACAACTCGATCTCGATCTTCCCGTCAGAAGACACGACAGACGAGGCGAAGGAAGTGACGATTCCATACAGCGCGGTCGCGATGGACACGCTCGTCAACCAGGTATACGGCGCGTACCTGCTCGGGTACGACGTCATCAGGATCAAGGCCAATTCCCCGATATCGTTTGAAGACGCCGACAGGGTCAAAAAGGCGATGCGCAAGCTCGTTGGCCTTGAAATCGTTGACGAAGACGGCTTCCACATTTCAGCCCAGTTCCTGCTCGACGCAAACACGCTCGACGCAGAAAAGATACTGCGGCGCATGAGCGCGATAGTGGCCGGCATGTACCGCGATCTGCTGGACGCGATAAGGTCAAAGGAGAACAGCATCCGCCGGGTGATAAGCGGCAGGGACGACGAAGTGGACCGGCAGTATTTTTTGCTGGTCCGGCTCATCAGGAGCGCCATGATGGACCAGAGGCTGGCCGGCAAGCTCAACCTGAGCAACATCGACATACTAGACTACAGGATAGCTGCAAACCTTCTGGAGAGCGCCGGCGACTACATCGTCGACCTTGCAGGCACGACACAGGACCTGTCGCGCATAAAGGTGGTGGATGAAATAGCGGAAGCGGGCACGCTGGTGGAAAAGATGCAGGAAAGGTCTGTCGCCGCGTTCGTGAACAAGAACAGGGCAGAGTCGAACGTTGTGGTCAAGACATATGAAAAATTCAACGAGATCCTGAACTCGATCAAGAGCAGCGCCGAGTCGAAAAACCCGGAATCGGCGATCGCGGTGCTCAACCTGACCTACTCTATGGACAAGATAGCGCGCTGCTGGGTGGACGTCGCGGATCTGGTAAAGCCGGTACACCTGACCGCCCCTCTCAAAAACGCATAATACGAACAACGGCTAATTTCACACATGGTCCACGATCATGGTATAGAGAATGTGCTTGTTATGCAGGGAGGGGGCTCGCTGGGAGCCTTTGGCTGCGGGGTATTCAAGGCGTTTGCAGGAAAGAACATCAAGATAGACATCATCGCCGGCACGTCGATCGGCGGGGTGAATGCGGCGATAATTGCCGGCTGCAAAAACGATCGCCCCGAAGTGGCGCTGGAAGAATTCTGGCTGGATCTGGCGGAAAACGCGGTTGACTTGATGCCGCCCTGGCATAATCCAGTTGGCAGTGACAACGGATCTGGAAGCTACTATAGCCAGTATTACCAGCAGGCAAACATGTCGCTCAGACATGCAATGACGTTCTACAGCTCTGCAGCATACGGCAACGACATCATGTTTGCGCCGCGCTGGATGCCCGAGTACGCGATGAAAGACCCGCATTACTTTCGGCCTGACAGGTGGACCTACATTTACGATCATTCTGCCCTTGCGTCGACGCTTGAAAAATACGTCGACTATGACAAGCTGAAACCTGGAGGCAATCCCAATGCGCGCCTGATAATTACTGCAGTGAACGTCCTGACGGCCGAGCCGCTGACATTTGACAGCACGCGCCAGCAGATAACTGAAAAGCATTTGCTTGGCACGTCCGGATACCCGCTGTACGGCTTTCCGTGGGTCGAGGTGGAGAAAGGAGTGTACGCGTGGGACGGGAGCCTCCTGAGCAACACTCCCTTAAGAGAGGTGATGGACGCCGCGCCGATCACCGACAAGCGCGTCTTTATCGTCGAAAACTACCCCAAGAAAATCGAAAGGCTGCCTCAGAACCTGCCCGAAGTGTACCACAGGGCGCGGGACATCATGTTCAGCGACAAGACGGCGCACAACATAAAGATGTCGAAGGTTATAACGCGCTACCTGGAGTTGATCGAGGAGCTATACGAAATCGTCGAAAGCAAGGTCGACGCCCACAAGATAGACGGGCAAAAGCTGGACAGCATCCGCCGGAAATACCACAAGATGCTCAAAGAGCACGGCTCGGAGATAAGGAAAATAGCCTACATCACGAGGGAGGAGCGGTTCCCGTACCTCTACGAGAACACTGACTTTTCGCCGGAAGGGATAAAGAATCTGATTAAAGAGGGCGAGTCAAAGACAAGGCAGGCCTTGGAAAAGATGGACCTTTAGGCGACCAGGCCTTTCCGGTCTATCTCCACTTCAAATGACTCGTAGCCGGCTGCCTTTACTCGCGACGCAATTTTTGCGCTGTCCTGCCTGCTTGCTGCAAGCGCGATCACCGCCCCGCCGCCGCCCGCTCCCGTTATCTTTGATCCGAGCGCGCCCGCCTTGGCACAGATGTCTATCAGGTCGTCCACCTTGTAGTGCGAAACGCCGAGCCGGCACAGGATCGCCTGGTTCTCGTTCATGAGTTCACCTACCCTGTCGCGCCTGCCAGACGCCATTGCCACCTGCGCCTGCGCGCAAATGGCGGCGGCCCGCACTGCCATGTCCTCAAACAGCGATTCGTTCCTGTCCTTGAACTTTTTGACGCCTGCAACGAGGTCGCCGGTGGAGTGCCTGACCCCGGTGCTGGCGATGACGAGCGCAAGCAGACCTTTTACCTGAACCTTCTTGAACTTTGACCTGCTATAGTGCATCAGCCCACCAAATGTGCTGACGTAGCAGTCCGCGCCGGAAGAATTCCGGTGCACGATCCGCTCAGACTCGATCGCCATTTCGCATATCCTTTGCCTGCTCGGCTTTTTCTGGAACAGCGAATTTACCGCGGCCACCGTGGCCACGCACGCCGCGGCGGACGACCCGAGGCCGATGCCGGGCGGCACGGTGGAAGTAATGTCGATCTCTATTCCTGTTTTCTTGTTTCTTGCAGAAAGGACCTGCCTGATCGCGCTGTGCAGCGGGTCCAGCGTCGCCTTTGCTTCAATGCCGCCTTCGATCGTCCTGAACCCCGAGTCGCTGTATTCGCCGGCAACGCCAATATCGGATCTGATGATCACCCTGTTTTCATTTGTCGTGCGGGCGTTGACTGCAATGCGCCGGTTTATCGACGCGAGTATCGCCGGGTTGCCGTAAACTACAAAGTGCTCTCCAAACAGGATTACCTTGGCTGGTGCAGACGCCTTGCTCATTGTCATACGAACACTATCGAAGAGTATCCAACTACCGCGCTGGTGTCCCCCGTGACGTCTCCGCTTGTCGCGTATTTTAGCAGCTCGCCTCTGGTGGCGCCGAGGTTCCTTGCGGCGACCATCACGGTGGCGATGGCGCCGTAGCCGCAGGCAGAGACGTCCAGCCTCTCAAGGACCGCATAAAACTTGTTAACGTCAAGTGCAAGGATGGCCTTTATCAGCTCGCCGTCCTTCCTGTGCGCGTCGCTGTTTGGCTCGTAATGCGTAAAGTCGGACGACGCGACCAAGAGCGTGCGATCCAGCATGCCCTTTTCGGCGACAGTCTCTGATATCGCGTTTCCAAGGTCGTAGGCGGTGTCGCTCCGCTGCGATACTAGAACTATCGGCACGATCTTAAAGTCCTCCTTGATGCACTGCAAGAACGGCAGCTGGACTTCAAGGCAGTGGTCGCGGCTGTGGGCAAAGTCGTCAAAGCCGAGAGTGGACGATCTGCCTGCTATTTCTTTTGCCAGCTCTGAATTGACCTGCACTTTGCCCAGCGGAGTCTCCCATTCGCCTTCCTTCATTGCGGCCACCAGCGAGCCGATGCCGTAGTGGTTCGGCCCAACCATGATGACGTCCTGGAAGTCAATCGACGAAATTTCGTAAAAGCCGTTTGCCGCGACTGCGCCGGAATAGGCATAGCCGGCGTGCGGCGAGATTATGCCGTAGATCCTGCGCCTGCCGGCGGCAGGCGGGGCCCTGCCGGGGCCAAAGCGCTGGTTGCGAAAAGACTGGTCGACAAGCCCCCTAAGCTCTCGGGGGTTGTCTGGATAAAACATTCCGGCGACTGCTGGCGCCCTTTTCGTCAAGATACTTCCTCGACTAAATCTATGCCGAAACAAGTAATATAATTGTGATTTTTTGATAAATCTGGCTTCAAGCAGTCAACTCCAGATAGCATACGGCAGGTAGATTGCCGCCGTCGCTTTTTTAAGCTTGCCTTTCACCATGTCAACCACATTTATCAGAGGGCTAACATGCAAGGGAATCATCTTAGGACTGTCGGGATTGAGTCCTTCAATTTTAAGATTCTAATACTTGAGAGCTAACCGCCAGCTTAGATAAGGCTCTTTTTGTATAAAAATAGCTCGCCTATGAGTTCTGGCAACTTG
>DASTTF010000085.1:0-4414 GCA_035760305.1 Nitrososphaera sp. | reverse complement strand
ATGTCAATCACGGGTTTCCCATGGGTTGATCCCTTTTTGAAACCGCAGCGCGTCAATCAGGCCTTCCGCGTAGCCGATGCTCAAGACTGCCAGCTCGAACTTGGCCTGCCGCAGGAACCGCTCGGCGTCCGCGATATAGTATTCTGCGTTGTCCAGCACTTCAAACATGCCCTTGTTGTTCGCGTCCTGCCTGACGGCGTCGCGCATCTGCTGCACCGCCTGCTTTGCCTTTGGCGCGTACCGCTCGACCATCTGCGTGGAGATCCTTTTGATGTTTTGCGAATTGTCTGACGGCGCGTCGATGTTTTCTGTCAACGCCGCGACCGCTTCGGACTCTGTGAAATGCAGAGAGCCGGTGACGATCACCGAGTGGGGGCCGGCGCCAAAAGCGACCTTTGCAAGCGACCCGACCTTGCCTGACGCGATCCTCTGGTCTGCCATGCCCACCCTTGAGGCAACCACTGCAAATGTGTCGCTGGAAAAGATCTGGTGCTTTTGATCGCGCTCTGCGTCCAGCAGCAACCTGAACACGGAAGCAGGATCTAGGAAGAACGGCTCCTTGCTTTCGTCGTGGCTGTATTCTGTCAAAATCAACGTGTGGCTGCCGGCAAGCAGGTTTTCAAAGATGGTATTGTAGACGCTGACTGCCGACTGGGGCTCGGACATCATTGTCACCATCCTGCCGAATTTGTAGACGTGCAGGCCGGTCTCGCCCATTATGGAGGCGATGCCCGACGCAGAATGCAGCACCGATGCCTCGACAGAGTTCCTGGCGGCCCTTGAGCGGAGCTCGCTGTGGGTTGTGGCAATGAGCGGGTCGCCGTACGTGACGAGCGCAATTTCGTTTTTCTTGGCGGTTTCCAGGATCTCCCTGCCGTCCTCTACAAACCACCTCTGGACCGGCCTGACTTCCTTCTCAAGGATGGAATTCAGTCCCTGCAAGTCGCTGTCAGAAAGGGCGCTCGTGAACCTTTCGACATAGACCGTGTCGCATTTCTTCAGGACGTCAAGCGCGGCAAGGCTCAGGCCGCGATAGCCGTTGATGCCCATACCCACAAACCATAACATGGGGTATCGAGCAGCTGACGCCTATATTTTGGCATCGCTATTTCTTTCTCTTCTTCAGGTGGTGCAGGCGTGAAAGGTGGAAAAGCGCCCTTTCGTACACTTCGATGCTTGCGATGTACTCGTCAATGTTCACGCGCTCATCGGCGGTGTGCGACGCGTGGGGGTCGCCTGGCCCGTAGGTGATGACCGGTATCTTGAAGTTGTGGCCGAGCACGTTCATGTCGCCCGTGCCGGTCTTGCGCAAAAGCATCGGCCTCTTTTTGCGCACGTCAAGCACCGCTAGCAGGAGCGCCCTTACAAGCGGCGAAGAGTGGTCGGCCTCGAAGGGCTCGGTCTTGTCCTCTATCCTGTAGGTGGCCTTGATCCCTTTTTCCGAAGCGACTTTTGTGATTACGGTGTCGACCATGCGGAGCACGCTTTCGCAGGTCGTTATCGTGGGCACCCTGATGTCTATCGTTATCTTGCACTTTTGAGGCGTGACGTTGTGGCTCGAGCCGCCACTTATCTCTGTGAGGCTGCAGCTGATCGATTTTGCCTTGTTCTCGGCTGTTCCCACGCGCTCTATCTCTGCCTTGATCGCCTTCCAAAAGTCGTACATCTCTTCAATCGAGTTCTTGGCAAGCCACGGCGCGCTGGCGTGCGCGCTGTCGCCCACGTCGCAGGTAAGCCTGATGGCAAGCCTGCCCTTGTAAGCGACTGTAATGTTTTCAACGCCCGAAGGCTCGCCAAACACCGCGTAGTCGACTCCCAGCTTGCTCTTCACCAGCTGCTTCACTCCGGTGGCGTTGCCCTCCTCGTCAACCACTCCGGCAAAAATGACGGTGCCGCTCTGTTTTGGAAATTCCGACGCAGCCAGGAGCATAGCTATCAGGGGCGCCTTTGCGTCTGAAGCGCCGCGACCATAGATGTGGCCGTCCTCTATCCTGACAGGTACCTGCCCCGGCACCGTGTCCATGTGGCCGCATAGCAGGATGCGGGGCTCGCCGGTGCCTTTTGTCGCAATGATGTTGCCAACGTTGTCGATGTTTACCTGCTCAAAGCCGAGCTCGTTTACGCACTTGTCCTTTATTATGTTGGCAAGCGCAGCCTCTGATCTGGAAGGCGTGTAAAGCTCCAGCGCTTTTTTCAACAACTCTACAGCATAGCTTGGCGAAACCAATTCCTTACTTTCCTTGCCCTAGCGCGTAATCCACCATCAATCCCGGGATGTCAACTCCTGTAACCCGGACGGTATTTTTAAATTCAGTGGTATTGTTGACCTCGTGAACCATCAGGCCGTCGCTCTTGCTCTCCATCAGGTCTACGCCTACGATCTGGCCGCCCAGCGCCCGCGTGGCCTTGAGGCAAATGTCCTCGAGCTCTTTCGTCACGGGGCACGCCTCGGCGTGCCCTCCGAGCGCCATGTTGGTCTTCCATTCGCCTTCGCCGGAATAGCGGTATATCGCCGCCACTACCTGATCGCCAACCACGATCGCCCTGATGTCCCGGGGCGGGCGCTCGACAAACTCTTCAAAATAATATACCTGATACAATGGAAACATATGCTCCCTGTCTTCAATCACCGCGCGCGCCGCTTCCTTGTCACGCAAGAGCGCGATGAGCCTGCCCCAGCTGCCGACCGTGGGCTTGATCACCGCGGGGTAGCCGAACTCGTCAAGGGCAGCAAGCGCCCCTTCTTCTGAAAACGCCGCCACAGCCTTTGGCGTCCTGACGCCAACCTTTTCCAGCTCCATGTGGGCGTACATCTTGTTGCCGCACAGAATCGCGGCATACAGCTGATTGATCACGCGCGCGCCGAGCCCTTCAAGCGCGGCGGTAGAGTGGACGTTTTTAAAGTAGCTGACGCTGCGCTGCAGCACCACCTGGCCGCGGTATTTTGATTTCCTGTCGTTCAGGTCTGCGACAAGGTTCTTGCAGTCGACGTTTTCGACGTTGACGCCCTTTTTCTTTGCAGCTTCGTAGAGGGCCTTTTCTTCCCACCTGATGTTGTCGTAGAGGATGATGAGGGAGTTGCCGGAAAAATTTGATGACGACTGGTTGGCCTTTTCCTGCCTCACTGGCCCCAGTCCTCGCCGACAACCTGCGCCGGTTTTATCCCAAAGCCGTCTGCCGACTTGACAAGCTCGTAGCTTGCTCCGCAGTCGGGGCAGGTTACGATCTCGCCCTCTATCGAGTCTGAAGGTATCTTGATCTCTGCATCGCATTCTGGACACTTTACCACCATGTCATTCTACTCCTTTGCTGGGTTTAGTTTTACAGGAGCGTCATTAAGTATCTTTCTCTCCAGCCGGTCGTCCAGGTACAGTTCCAGAATGTCGCCCATGCGGAGCTCCTTCAGGCCGCGGGCTAGGATCTCCGCCTCGTGTTTGCCTGTCTCCAGGCCAAGCAGCGACAGCAGGTACGCCGCGCCGTTCTTGCCTGCGAGCTCGCCAAACACTATCTTGCGCCGATTACCGACTATTTTCGGCTCTATTATTTCGTAGGCGGCGGGGTTGCGCAGTATCGCCGCAAGGTGCGTCCCGGCCTTGTGCTTGTACGCGCTGTCGCCCACAATCGGCTTTGACTCTGGCACCGGCATGCTGATGTAGTCAGAGATCGTCTTTGACAGGTCCTTCAGCATGTGGAGCCGGAGGTCGTTGTTTGACCTGTAGACAAGCGTCAGCGCGACTGCCGCCTCTGCCAGGCTCGGGATTCCCGTGCGCTCGCCAAACCCGTCTATGGTCGTGTGGATCTGGTCGGCGCCTGCCTCGCACCCCGCCAGCGCGTTTGCCAGCGCGAGCCCGACGTCGTTGTGGCAGTGGACGTCAAGCGACGTCTTGCTCGTGTCGATGCTGTCGTGCACCGTCTTTACCAGGTTGTACATGCCCCGCGGCCGCATGATGCCGACGGTGTCCGGTATGCTTATCCTTTCGATTCCGCGCCTGTTCATCTCCTTGCACATTTCGATAAGGAACGCCGGCTCTGTCCTGCTGGCGTCTTCCATCGTGAACCTTGATTTCAATCCGTGCGCCTTGATATAGTCCGCGACTTCGAGCGCCCTGATCTTGGCTTCTTCGCGCGTGATCTTTAGCTTTGCCGATAGGTGAATGTCGGAAATGCCCATGTAGGTGGCGACCCATGTCGCGCCGCAGTCGATCGCAATGTCGACGTCGGACTTGATCGCGCGCGTGTGCGCGACAATGTCCGCGCGCAGCCCCTGCTTGATTATCGTCTTAGTCGCTACAGCGTGATCCGGCGACACCACCGGGCTTATCTCTATCTGGTCGACCCCGAAAGAGTCGAGCATCCACGCGATCTGGGTCCTCTGCTTTATGGTGAACGACACGCCGGGGTGCTGCTCGCCCTC
>DASTTF010000084.1:0-8228 GCA_035760305.1 Nitrososphaera sp. | reverse complement strand
CTCTGGCCGCTACGCTAGCGGGCAGAAAGGGTGCCAGATCTGCGAGATATTCATAAAGTGGGACGGGCTGTGGTGCCCGTGCTGCGGATATCGCCTGCGGACAAAGCCAAGGAACCTGAAGTACAAGGCAAAGCTCAGGGCAAAGACCAGCATCACCAAGTTCGAAGCGCCGCCAGTGTTGTCCGTCAGACGGAAATAATTAACCTTTCAGGCCGCCGTTAGCGGCCCTGAAGAGGCGCTTTTGCAGCTTTTCAAGATGCTGCACATCGCTCGACAAATCCAGCGCAAGCTGGACTAGCTTTGGGTACCGGCCATAGAAAAGATCCTTCCTCCCGGCAAGGTTTTTCGCTGCCATTCTGCCGGCGTAATAATAGCAGTCGGCCAGCATGCTGCGCCCAAGCAGGTATTCCGCTTTTGACAAAAAGAGGTCTCTGTCATAGTCCTTTGACTTTAGCTCCTTGACAGCTCTTATTGATCGCAACATCGCCGGCCGGGTGGCCCTTTCTACCCCTATGCACTCTAGCGCAACTTCGACTCCCTCCGCCATGCCGCCGGCGTCTGCCTGCCTCACCTGCTCCAGCTCGTGCAGCGGCATCGGCCTGCTGCCCGACATGGCAAGCATCCCTCCCACAAAATCATAGGCCGCGACCTTGAGCCACATTGCGGCCACTGCAGGGTGATTTGTGTGACCCATCTTCTGCTGGCAAAAGAGCGAGCTTATCAGCGATTTCTTGCCTGCGGCAGCAAGCGCCCTTTTGTATTTTTCCGGCGTGATATTTCTTGCTGCTGATGACAGCGCAAACTTGCTCGTGTCCTTCAGTATTGCCATGCCACCCAGCTCGGTAACATGGTTTTTCACCTGTCCGGGCATGTGAACGAGTTCCACCGCGTGGCCGCCTGCCTGCAGGACCTGGCTGCTCTGGCTCTCCGGCGAAAACACCGCCAGATCATACTCGCAGCAGTCAAGCGACGTTTCCGACGCGCGGCATCCGATCAGCGCGACAGGATGCGGTATGCCGTCTGCTAGTTTCCTGACGGCTGCTGGCACTGCGGGCAATCACGCGGCATTGGGAGCTTCAGGAATTTAACCTGTTTGAGACACCAAAATCAACTCTAATATATGAACAGAAACTATATGTTAGCGCAATATGAAGGGCGGCAAAGCCAAGGCAGTTTCGGCCGGCAGGTACAACGGCAACGCGGATCTGGCAAGAAAGGTCAGGTCCGGCGAATGGAAGATCGCGGTCTACGGCCTTGGGCATATTGGCTCTCCGCTTGTTTCGGCGTGGCTCCGCGCAGGCGCGCACGTTGTGGGAGTCGACAAGTCCCCAAAGGTGCTTGAAAACGCAAGGAAGGGCAGGACACACGTGCCAGAGCCCGGGGTGAACGAGGCGTTTTCAAAGGGCCTCAAGGAAAAGCGGTTTTACGTTTACAACGATCCGGTAAAGGCGTCGCAGGACGCCAGCTTCAAGATGATATGCGTGCCGGTGCTGCTCACTGCCTCGTTCTCCGCTGACCTTGCCGCTGTAAAGCAGGTCGCCTCTGCAATCGGGCGCGGGCTGAAAAAGGGCGACGTCGTTTCGCTCAACCCGAGCGTCCCTCCCGGCACGTCAGAAGATGTGGTGCTGCCGATCCTGGAAAAGGAGAGCGGGCTGCAGGCCGAGCGGGACTTTTACATGATATACAACCCCGAGCGGATCTACGAGGGCAGGGCGATAGAGGACATTGAAGAAAGATACCCGGCAGTCGTCGCCGGCGCCGGCCCAAAGAGCCTAGAGATCGGCAGCAAACTCTACTCCCTGATCGCCAAAAAGGGCGTGATCAGGATGAGCAGCATGAGGACTGCCGAGACTGAGAAGCTGCTCGAAGGAGTCTACCGCGACGTAAACATTGCGCTTGCAAACGAGATGGCCAAGTTCTGCGAAAAGGCCGGGGTCAACTTTTGGGAGGCGAGGGAGGCGGCCAACTCGCAGCCATTCTGCCACATACACAAGCCGGGCGCCGGCGTCGGGGGCGCGTGCATACCGGTGTACCCCCAGTTCATACTCCACACGGCAGACATCAACAAGGTCGAATGCAACATCACCCGGCTTGGGAGGAACGTCAACGACTCGATGCCGGCCTACTGCGTCGACCAGGCGGTCAGGATGCTTGGGCAGGGCGCTCCGCAGGCAACGGTCGCGCTGCTCGGGCTAGCGTTCAGGGGCGGCGTGTCTGACACCCGGCTGTCGCCCACCTACAGGGTAATCGAAGAGCTAAAGAAATTAAAGGTAAAAGAGATCCGCGTGCATGACCCGCTCGTGGCAAGCGATCCTGCCCTGCCGCAGGACGTAATCCTGACATCCAGCCTCTCAAAGGCGGTTCAGGGAGCCGACCTCGTGATGCTGGTTTCTGATCACCCCGAATACAGGAACCTGAGGCAGGAAGACATGGGCGGCGCTCCGGTGTACGACGGCCGCGGCATCCTTGACCAGTCGCGGTTTGCAGGCGGCAGGTTCGCGTCGATAGGCAGACCCAGTTAGGTTTAATACCGCCTGAAAAAAGATTCCAGATGTTTGGCTCGCAACCTTGACCTTTTGCTGACAGTGAAATGGGGAGATAATTCGGTGGTGCTTATCGACCAGACAAAGCTTCCAAACAAGCTGGTCTATGCAAAGTGCAAGGACTATAGAGAAGTGGCTGACGCCATCAAAAAGCTTGTAGTGCGCGGCGCGCCGGCAATCGGCGTAACCGCCGCTTTTGGGCTAGCCCTTGCGGCGCAGCAGAGCAAGGCAAAAACATTGCCTGAGCTGATGACCGACCTTGACACCGCGTTCAAGGTTCTGCGGGCCACGCGCCCGACGGCGGTCAACCTGTTCTGGGCGCTCGAGCGCGTGATGGGCAAGGCAAAGCGGGCCAAGTCAGTGCAGGAAGTCAAAAAGATCGTTCTTCACGAGGCGCTGAAGATGTCCGATGAGGACATTAGCGCCAACCGGCAGATGGGGGCAAATGGTGCCAGGTTATTCAAGGATGGCGACATTGTGCTCACCCACTGCAACGCCGGCTCGCTTGCGACGGTTGCGTACGGCACGGCCCTTGGCGTGATCAGAGCTGCAAGGGAGTCGGGCAAGCGCCTGAGCGTCATTGCCACTGAAACGCGGCCTGTGATGCAGGGCTCGCGCCTTACGGCGTTTGAGCTCCAGCACGACGGCATCGACGTCAGCCTGATACCGGACACGGCCGTGGGCCACATGATGTCAAGGGGCGCGATCAGAAGGGTGATCGTCGGCGCCGACAGGGTGCTACGCACGGGCCATGTGTTCAACAAGATCGGCACCTACCAGGTCGCGATACTTGCAAGCAAGCACAAGGTGCCGTTCTACGTCGCGGCGCCGCTCTCCACGTTTGACTTTGAAAGTAGCCCCGGGGACGTCGTAATCGAAGAGAGGTCCGTCGACGAGGTCGTCAAGGTCGGCAGAAAGAGGGTCGCGCCAAAGGGAGTGAGGGTCTTCAACCCGGCCTTTGACATGACGCCGCCCGAGCTCATCACCGGCATCATCACCGAGCGCGGCGTGCTCACGCCGCCCTTTGAAAAGAACCTGAAGGCGCTGTTAGGCTAGCCTTACGGATAAAGTATTTATCGTGTTTTTGCCCACCTTTATGCAGCCACATGTCACAAAAGACAGTCACTGAATCGCAGGTGTATGACGCACTGAAAAAGTGCATGGATCCGGAAATACCTGTCAACGTAGTCGACCTCGGGCTCATTTATGGAGTCAAGGTTGACAGCGGCAAGGACGTGGACATCAAGATGACCATGACCACGCGGGGCTGCCCGCTTCACGATACTCTGGTTGGCGACGTGAAACGCTACGTCGGCAAGATAAACGGGATAGGCAGCATCAACGTCGAGATCGTGTGGGACCCGCCATGGACGCTTGAAAAGATGAACCCCGAGGCCCGCGACAAGCTCGGCTTTGGAAAACCAAAGCTCCGCTTCCAGATCGACTATGAAAAGAGCCAGCCTCTAAAAGTAGGCAGGTTTGCAAAACAGGAAGACGGCTCGATGATGCTTGCGAACGACAAGGATCAGGGCTTTATGGTGAACGAAGCGATAGTTGAATTCTGGAACACCTGCGACGGCACCAAGACGATAAACCAGCTCACCGACCAGTTTTCTGCAAAGCTGGGGATGCCCAGGCAGCAGGTAGAGCAGGAAGTGGTCCAGCTGGTCCAGCAGTTACTTGAAGCCGAGCTGCTAAAGGCCTGATGCTGGACAGGCTTTTCTCCTATCCAAAAGTAATAGTAGAGCTTGGTATGGGCGACGGCAGGCTGCTTGAGAGCCTTGCCAAGGGCGACGCCAGTTCCCTTTACGTCGGCATCGAGCTGGACAAAGAGCAATGCGCGCAGGCGCGCACTAGGATTTCACTTGCCAACGTCGAAATCATGAGCGGCTCTTTTGAAGACATTGTGCCGACTTTTCCCGACGGGTCGGTTGACCGCTTTATCGCCGTGCTGCCTGACCCGGCATTCATTGACGAAAAAATGGAGGGCAGGTGGAGGCCGTTCTACAAAACGGTCCATGCCAAGCTAAAGCCGGGCGGGACGTTCCAGATTATCGCGGAAATAACCGACGAGCTGCTGCAGCCGGTGGGCGACGAAGCCTATGCAAGGTGGGCCACGTGGCTCGAGTCCAGCTCGCTCTCAATCGGCTTTACCCTGAAGAGCCGGCGGGAAGGCGCCCCGGCGCAATACTCATCGCGCTGCCTCGACCAGTTCAGAGGAGACCCGGAGCGGATCCGCATGGCGACGCTAGAGCTGGCAAAGTGATCAATAATTCCGGTTGCTGCTTTAGTGTCACTCTTCGCTAATCCGACTGAAAACCGGCTTTATAGTTAGTGCGCGCTTGACTTGCAGATGCGGAATTCTGCTTTTGCCATTGTGGCCGGCGCAATGATGCTCGTTTCATTCATGCCCGCCGCGACTGCTCAGGTGGCTGAGACTCGCGGCCAGCGGCTCGACGCCGTCTACGGCGACTCGGTACATTACGTTACGCTCACGTTTTACATCGGCCAGAACGACGCCGCGCGCCTGCAGGAGATCCTGGACGCCCTGCAGTCAGCAAACGTCAGCGAGGCGGTATTTTTCATCCAGCCCAGCTTTGCAGAGACCAGCCTGCCCCTTGCCAACACCGTGAAGCAGATGGGATACACCGTCCTTCCGTGGGACAACGTCGCCCAGTACGACTCAAACTATGCGCCCACGGCTTTTGGCGGCATCCTGTTGTCGGACAGAGACGTGCTTGGCAGAACCGACAAGATGGCAGACGTCATGGCGTTTTACAACCTCGCGCTCCACTCGGGCAATTCAAGCATCGTCGCGTTCACCCCGAGCGCGCTTCCCAGGTTCAACTCGACTACCGCGCTGCTCGAAGAACTGCTGGGCAGCGGCAGGACGCTGGCGTTTACAGACGAAAGCAGCCCCGCCCAGCCGACAAGCATGGCCGTCGGCAGCGCGGGCAACGTAACGGCCACTTCCATCGGCGCCGACACAACTTACCGGATAGTGATAGAATCAGGCGCGTGGGACATGCAGCGCCTGCAGCAGAGATACCCAGCCGACATCAGCACCGTCCAGACCAGCTCTGGCCCCGGCTACCTTATTGACGCCACGGTGGTCGTCGGCGAAGACGCGCAGCTCGACATTGCCGGCGAAAATGTCTTGATTGCGTCGCCTGCGCAGGACAAGGACAGGAGGATAGAGATATTGGGCAGGGCGTCAATAGCCGACTCGCTCGTCTCCTCGTGGGACGTGGCGGCAGGCGCGCCCGACCAGAACCCCTACCGCCAGCGGCCGTTCATCTTTGTCGACGGCGGCACTCTTGACATCAGAAATTCCACCATAAGCCACATGGGCTTTCCGCTAGCTGGCCTGAGCGAAGAGAGGAGCGCAAGGGCGGCGGTAATGTTCCATGACAGCAGCAACTTTACAATTGCCAACTCTACTATAGCGTTCAACTTTGACGGGATTTACGCGAGGAACAGCAGCAACTTCCTGATCACCGGCAACGAGATCTACGGCAGCACCCGGTCCGGGATCGACATCCGATCCGGCTCGATGAACTTTACCATGATTGCAAACCACGTGCACGACAACGGCTACGAAGGTGTGATCTGCACCGAATGCAGCGGAGTCCGCATCGCCGGCAACACTGTGGAGCACAACAAGGAAGCAGGAATAAAGCTGTTTTCGCATACCAACTCTACCAGCGTCAGCAGCAACGCCGTCCTGTACAACGAGAAATTCGGCATCTACCTCAGGAACAACAGTACCGACAACGTGATCCGCAACAACATCGTAACCGGAAGCGAAGAGGGCATAACGCTGACCGGGTCTTCTACCAGCAACATAATCGCGACCAATGTCGTCGCAGGCAACGACGTCGCCATAGAAATGGACGCGACGAGCCAGACAAACGTGCTCAGGGGCAACAGGCAAAACGCTACGCAGCCCTAGCTTTTGTGCCGCATCGCGCCGTGCCCTGCCATGCACTCCCTTGAGCAGAATTCAAAATTGCAGCCGTCCTGGCTGCACGGCACCGGCTCGGCGTGATTGAACTTTTTGTTGCAGTAGGTGCATACCGCCTCCAGCTCGGGAAAGTCCCGGTTGAGGAAGGGCTCGCAGGATCGTTTTTCGCGGAACCACAGCACTTCAAGGTTCATCTTTTCGGCGTGCGTCAGGACCGTGTCGTAGGCCTCGTAATAGCCTGGCGCGTAGAACTGGCGCATAAAGACAGAGCCGCCGGGTTGCTTTTTTGACTCGGGGTTCCTATAGGCGACAAGCCACTTTTCAGCCGGCAGTTCGTCGCCTGACGCCACCCCTTTCCTGCCCTTCACGGTGATTCTTTGCCTGTCGAGATTTTAATTCCTTGCTGCTGCAAGCGCGTCCTGCATGTACTGGCGCAGCTCTGTAGCCTTGACCCGTTCCTGCTGCATCGTGTCCCTGTGCCTTACAGTTACGGTGTTGTCCTGCATCGTCGTCTGGTCGATTGTCACGGCAAACGGCGCCCCCACCTCTTCCAGCCTGCGATAGCGCCGGCCAATCGACCCTGACTCGTCGTAAAAGGTGTCGTAGTCTAATTTCAGGTCAGAATGTATCTTGCGCGCCTTTTCTCCTAGGCCGTCTTTGGTCATAAGCGGCAGTATGCCCACCAGGACTGGGGCGAGGTACGGCTTTAGTTTCAGCACCACCCTGTCGTCGTGCTGCTCGTCTTCATAGTAGCAATGCTCAAGGATGGTGTAAATGCTCCTGTCGATCCCCATCGACAGCTCAAAGACGTGCGGGAGCACCTTTGTTTGATCTACGGGGTCGACGACTTCGAGGTTCTGCTTGCTGGTCGTTCCGTGGCCCTTCAGGTCATAGTCAGAGCGGTAGTTGCAGGCGACGAGCTCGAGCCAGCCGATGCTCGTCTCCACTTCAAAGTCAAACGCGATTGACGCGTAGAACGCCTTTTCCTCGTCCGACAGCCTGCGGAACCGGCTGCGCTTTACGTCGACGCCGGTCCGGGCGTAGAACTCTATCAGGAGCGCAAGGTAGTAGGCGACCAGCTTGTTCGGTATCAGGCCCTTCCTGATCGCTTCGTCGGCCGTCGCTTCCGTGATCGACGAGCCGTCATGTGAAGATATCCTCAGGACGGTGTTTTTCACTTCGTCGAACTTTGGCACCTCGTCCAGCCTGTTCGGGTTGCAGAATACTTCGATCTCGGCCTGGTAGAACTCTCTCAGTCTCAGAAGGCTCTGCCTTGGTGCAATTTCGTTGCGGAAGCTCTTGCCCACCTGCGCGACTCCAAGCGGAAGGCGGCCGCGCATCGTCTTGAAGACGCGGGCAAAGTCAACGAATATCGTCTGGCAGGTTTCCGGCCGCAGGTACGCTTCCTCCGCCGCCGGGCCTATGCCGACTCGAAACATCATGTTGAACCTGCTCACTCCTCCGAATTCCCCTTTGCAGTTCTGGCAGCGCAGGTTGTGTTTCTTGATCAGCGCGTTTATCTCTTCGTCTGCCATCCTCTCCGGCACGTTTTCGCCAGTCTTTTCCGTTATGTAGCGGTCGGCGCGAAACGTAGAGCTGCACTTTGTGCATTTCATGATAGGGTCTGTAAAGTTACCGATGTGCCCCGACGCGACAAAGACGCTCTTGCTCATTATCTGGCAGCCGTCGATCTCCATCATGCCGTCGCGCCTTACCAGCTC
>DASTTF010000083.1:0-18156 GCA_035760305.1 Nitrososphaera sp. | reverse complement strand
AACGAGTGGAGCGTCATAATCTAGGTCAATACTGCCAGCCAAACGGCCAGCTTTAAGGCATTTCCAACTAGTCATAATGTGCGTTACGACCTAGTGGAGCCTAAAAAGCGGCACAAATCTACGCTCAGGCGGGGGGGACTCTATTTTACTCTTTGTCTATGAACTCGTCCGGCGATGGCGGGTCTGGGTTGAGGCCTTTCCTCTTCCTCACGTCGGCGACCAGGGTCCGGAATATCGAGTTCGGGACCGGCTGCCACGACTTGAAATAGGTGTTCCACAGCGCCTTGCCTGCGGTCTGTCCCCTCATCTTCTCAGAGAGGTCGAAGGTTTCAGACGCCGGAACTTCGCCCTGCATGATCGCAATGATGCCCTTCTGCTCGACGTTCAAGAGCTTGCCGCGCTTGCTTGAAAGCACGCTTGACACCGGGCCTATCATGTCCTGCGGGCACTTTACTTCAATGCCAAGTATCGGCTCCAGCAATACAGGGTCCGCGATGAGCATCGAGCCCAGCATAGCCCTCCTTGTCGCCGGCATCAGTTGCGCAAGTCCCCTGTGCGCCGGGTCCTCGTGGGGCACAAAGTGGTGCAGGACAAACTTTACCCCCCTGACCTGCTCGTGCGCTATCGGCCCGTTGTGTATCACGTCGTCAAAGCCCGATCGTATAGAGTCCATCGACTCCTGCAGGAACTGGACGCCCTTTGTCTCGTCTATCAGCATGTTGCCGCTGATGTCGATCGCGGCGACGCTCCTTGCTTCATTGGTATCCCAGCCCTTCTCCCTCAGCAGCCTGGCCATCTCCTTCTGGTCCATGTCTTCCTTGAGCTTGCCCGTCCTGATCATGTCGAGTATGTCGTCGGGCAGCGCCTCGACGCGCAGGAATATCTTGTTGTGCTTGTTGGGCGACTTGCTCATTATGGGGCCTGCCTTTGCCCGTATGGTTTCGCGGTAGTTGATGAGCGGGGGAGTCGTCACGATCTCGAGGCCCTTTTCCTGCAACAGCGAAGTTGCAATCTCGAGGTGGAGCACGCCCATGCCGGCCATCAAAGTCTCGCCGGTCTCTTCGTTAATCTTTACAATGAGGTTCGGGTCCTCGACCGTGATGGTGCGCAGCCCCTCGACCAGCTTTGGCAGGTCCTTGGGGTGCTTTGGTTCTACCGCTATTGTCACTACGGGCTCTGACACGTACTTGATCGACTCGAACGCCTGCGTGCCCTTGATGGTTGAAATGGTTTCGCCTGCAATGGCATAGTCTAGCCCGAGCAGCGCCGGGATGTTGCCGGCCGGGACGACGCTAACGATCTCCCTGGTGTTGCCCATGTAGATGTTGACCGACTGCACCCTGCCAGGCCTCTTTGCGTCGATCAAAAAGATGTCGTCGCCGTCCTTTATCGTGCCGGAGAACAGCCTGCCCGTGGCTACCCTGCCAGCCTGCGGGTCGACGTTGATCGTAGTTACCATCATGAGCGCCGGACCTTTTTCGTCACACGCTATCAGCGCCTTGCCAATGTCGGAATTGAGGTCGCCGGGCCAGATCTTGGGGATCCTGTATTTCTGCGCGACGTGGGGCGGCGGGTGGTGCTGGACCACCATTCCGAGCACAGCGTCATGCAGTGGTGATTTCTCGGCTAGCGCTTTTATCGCATTTGGATCGCCGCTGACATAGGCCTCATAAACCTGCTTAAAGCCAATCCCTGTCTTTTTGTACATGTTAAAGTTAAAGCCCCACCTGTCCTTGGCAGATCCAAAGGCCACGGTGTTGCTTTCTATGCTGACTTTCCACTTTTCCTTTATCTCGGGCTCGGCGTAAATGTCAATCAGCTGGTTAAAGTGAGAGATGATGTTGGACAGCCACTTTTGCATGGCATTTGCGTCCAGCTTCAGCTCCTTTACGAGCCTGTCTATCTTGTTGATATAAAGCACCGGCCTTACGCGCTCTTCAAGTGCCTGCCTCGTGACAGTCTCTGTCTGGGTCATGATGCCCTCGACAGAGTCTGACACTACCACCGCGCCGTCGATCGCGCGGAGCGCGCGGGTAACCCTGCCGGTAAAGTCGATGTGGCCGGGAGTGTCTATCATGTTGATGACGTATTCCTTGCCCTCTGTTTCATAAAACAGCGTGACGTTTGCCCCCCTGATTGTCATCTGGCGGTTCTGCTCGAGCTTCATGGAGTCGAGCGCCAGCGCCTGGCCTGCCACCGACGGGGAAATGATGCCCGACGCGGCGAGCAGGCTGTCGCTCATGGTCGTCTTGCCGTGGTCCACGTGGGCAATGACTCCAAAGTTGCGTATCTGATCCTTGTTACCAAGTATCCTGATTATGTCCTGTGTTGACTTGAACTTTGGCATGCTTCAATCGAAAAAAGTTTTGCGCAGTATTAAATGTTCCCAAGAGTTCCATGGTTTAATAGTGACAGAGAAGCCCCCGAAAATGATGGAGATAACGCTGGGCCACACGCCGGACGCGGACGACGCGTTCATGTTCTACGGTATCGCGTCAGGCAAGGTCAGATCCGGCTTTACGGTAAAGCACGTCATACAGGACATTGAAACGCTCAACAAAAGGGCGCTAAAGCACGAGCTGGACGTGACTGCGGTGTCGGCCCACGCCTACGCCTACCTGGAGGACTATGTCATTTTAAAGAGCGGCGGCAGTTTCGGGCTCAACTACGGCCCGATCGTCATCACAAAAAAGGGCAACAGGATGACCCCGGAGCAGCTGCAAAAGGCCACGATCGCAATCCCCGGCAAGATGACATCTGCCAACCTATTGCTAAAACTGGCAATAGGAAACTTCAAGGAAATAGAGATGTCCTTTGAGGCGATACCCGACGCGGTCGTGTCAGACAGGGTGGACGCGGGGCTAGTTATCCACGAGGCGCAGATAACGTACGACAGGACAAAGTTTGCCGGCGCGCTCGACTTGGGCAGCTGGTGGTCTGACAACATGGGCGGCCTGCCGGTTCCGCTTGGCATCAACGTGGCGAGCACCCGGACAATGAGCAGAAAACAGATAGCAGAATTCAGCGATGTCTTTACAAGGTCGGTGAAATACGGCCTTGACAACGTCGACGCCGCGGTCGACTATGCGATGCTGTACGGGCGCGGCCAGCCAAAGGAAACGATAACTAAATTCGTGAAAATGTACGTCAACGAGCTGACCCTTGACATGGGCCGCGACGGCAAGCGCGCGATCGAAAAGATGTTTGAAATGGCGCAAGAACGAAAGATACTGAGTTCTGAAATTGCCGTTAAAGTGGTCTAGTCGAACCTGCGTATGATGTTAAAGAACGTGTCGCGCTGCGCCGGCTCGCGCTTTATTTCCCTGATCAGGCTTGCCAGCTCCTGGGTCGACGTGCCGGTCTCCTTGCCTGCCGCCTTGAATATCTCCTCGGAGAACGCGGTGCCAACCATGTCGTTCCCGCCGTACGAGAGCGCCACCTGCGCGACCTTTTTGCCAAGCGCCACCCAGTAGACCGAAACGTTGTCGAGCACGTTTGCCAAGAGCAGGCGCGACACCGCTATCACGCGGAGGTCATAGGTCGACGGGCATTCGGCGGTGACCCTGCCCTTCTGCTCGAGCTCGGTGTTTTCAAGGCTGAACTTTAGCGGGATAAAGGTAGTAAAGCCCTTTGTCTTT
Organism: Nitrososphaera sp.; assembly: GCA_035760305.1. Classification (GTDB taxonomy): domain Archaea; phylum Thermoproteota; class Nitrososphaeria; order Nitrososphaerales; family Nitrososphaeraceae; genus Nitrososphaera. Next base: position 14,518 of record DASTTF010000083.1, on the reverse strand, counting down.
TTGTGGAGCTCCCTTATCATTATCACGTGGTCGACAATGTGCTCCGGCTTTTCCACGTGACCAAAGAGCATCGTGCAGTTGCTCCTTAATCCGAGCTCGTGCGCCTGCCGGGCGGTGTCGAGCCATTCTTCGCCCGAGCACTTGCCTATCACTATCTCCTTTCTGGTGTCTTGGTGAAAGATTTCCGCGCCGCCGCCCGGGAGGGAGTCGAGCCCCGCCACCTTGAGGCGGGACAGCACTTCCTTGACCGAGTTCTTTGTCAGCCGCGCGATAAAGAATATCTCTGCCGGCGTCAACGCCTTTATCGTAACTTTCGGAAATTCCGCCTTTATCGCCTTCATCATTTTTTCGTAATATTCGAGCCCCAGCTTTGGGTGAAAGCCTCCCACGATATGGAGCTCGGTGGCGCCCATCTGCTCCACCGCTATCCTTGACCGGGCTACTATCTGCTCCGTCGACAGCGTGTAGGCGTCGTTTTCGTCACCCTTGCGATAGAACGCACAGAGCGGGCAGCTGGCCGCGCACACGTTGGTGTAATTCAGATAATAAGACGCCACGAACGTGACAGTGTCGCCGCAGATCTTTTTGCGGACCTTGTCAGCAGCCGCCCCGAGAAGGAAAAGGTTCTCCTCGTTCATCAGCTGCACGCCGTCGCTGTACGACAGCTCCTCTCCTGCCAGAGCCTTCTCCAGCGCCGGAGTCCCGCCTGCGACGGCATCGCTCTTTTGCAACTGTACCTATCTGCGATGGAGGCGGTTATAAATTATGTCAAAAGAATAAATATCATTAAAAGCCCACAACTCTTGTTAACACTTGCAAAACAGGCTGCTCTCTGACTTTCTGAAAAAGTCAGACATTAGCGACGTCCTTGACAGCGCCCTTGCGGGCCGCAGGCTCGGCCTCGACGACTGCATCAGGCTGATAAAATCCGACGACGTCTACTCGATGGGCCTAGTCGCAAACGCCCTGAGGCAAAGGCTCTTTGGCGACACGATCACATTCATCAACAACATCATACTAAACTACACCAACGTCTGCATCACCTACTGCAAGTTTTGCGCGTTCTACCGCCCGCCCGGCCACGAAGAATCCTATACCGTCCCGATTGAAGACATTGTAAGGCGCGTTGCGACGTCGCGGGAGATGTTTGGCATAACTCAGGTCTTGATGCAGGGCGGCCACAACCCGAACCTGAAGCTGGAATACTATGAAGACGCGTTCAGGGCGATAAAGAAGAAGTGCCCGGAGGTCGGGATAAACGGCCTGTCGCCTTCGGAGGTCGACATGATCGCCAACCTCGAGCACAGCAGCACAAAAGAAGTGCTTGCACGGCTGAAAGCTGCAGGCATGGACACCTTTGCCGGCGGTGGCGCAGAGATCCTCGACGACAGGGTCAAGGAGGAGATCAGCCCGCTCAAGATAAAGAGCCACGAGTGGCTGCGCATAATGGAGGAGGCGCACCAGCTGGGCTTCAAGTCAGTGGCCACAATGATGTACGGCACCGTGGACACGGAAGAGGACCGCGCAAGGCACATCATGAAGATAGCGCAGCTGCAGGAAAAGACCGGCGGGTTCCTCGTCTTTATCCCGTGGAGCTTTGAGCCCAACAAGACCGAAATCCAGGCGGAAGGAAAGATAAAGTACCCCGCAGGCGGGCTGTCGCTGCTGAAAATGATAGCGATCTCAAGGATAATGTTCTTCGGCCTCATCGATCACCTGCAGTCGTCCTGGCTCACAAACGGAATAGGCATGGCGCAGCTCGCCCTCAACCACGGGGCGGACGACTTTGGCGGCACCCTCACCGGCGAAGAAGTGGTGAGCGCCACAGGTGCCCGGTCAACAGAGCTGACGTCAGACAGGATAATCGCCGCGGTAAAGCAGGTCGGATTCCGGGTTGCCGAGCGCGACAATTCGTATCGGATCATAAAGTACCATTAAAGTATTCGCGCCACTTTTTTTCCACAAGCGCTTTCGTTTCTTCGTCGACGACTGCGAGCTCTTGGATCTCGCGCATATAGCCCTCTTCCTTTGATTTTGTGGTGGCGTCGATTCCAAGCTTTGACCCCAAGTTCACGAGCGGCGACGCCGGGTCGAGCGTGTCCGTCGGCGTGTTGTTGATGATTACCGTGTCGCGCGCCGCGTCTGCACGCGTCGTCACCGCCCATATCACGTCGTTGATGTCGTGCACGTTGACGTCGCTGTCGACTACGATGAACATCTTTGTCAGAGCCAGCTGCCCCATGCCCCACAACCCCATCATGACCTTTTTCGCCTGCCCGGGGTACTGTTTTTTTATCGAAATTATCGCAAGCCCCTGGAACCAGCCGGCGGCCGGCATCGAAAAGTCGACCACCTCGGGGTGGAACATCTGGACGAGGGGCAGGAACGAACGCTCAATCACCTTGCCGATATAGGCGTCCTCCAGCACCGGCTTGCCCACTACCGTCGTGAGGTACACCGGTCGGGAGCGCCTCATTATGCCTGTCAGGGTGAACGTCGGGAATGGCTCTGCCGGCGTGTAATAGCCGGTGTGGTCGCCAAACGGCCCCTCCATCCTCATGTCGTTCGGGTCGACATGGCCTTCGAGCACAATCTCTGCGTTGGCCGGCACGTCAAGGTTGACAGTCCTGCATTTCACCAGCTTTATTCCCTTCTTTCTGGTGATGCCGGAGAACAGGTACTTGTCCATGCCTTCGGGCACGGGCGCGACCGCGCTGAAGACGGTCGCCGGGTCCGCGCCAATCACTATCGCGACTTCGATCTTTTTGCCCTGCTCCTTCATCATCTTGTAGTGCTGGGCTCCGCGCTTGTGCGTCTGCCAATGCATTATCGCGTGCTTGTCGTCTATTATCTGGATACGGTAAACTCCGAAATTCCGGATCTCGGTCTCCGGGTGCTCTGTAACAGTAAGGCCAAAAGTGATGAACCTGCCCGCGTCGCCAGAGAACGATTTCAGGATGGGCATCGAGTTGAGCGACGCCCTGTCCGTTTCTATCAATTCCGTGACGGGCCCGCTGTCGACGTACTTGGGGCCGTACTCGCCGATCTCTGAGAGCTTGGGCAGCATCTTTAGCTTGTTGAGCATGCCTGAAGGCATCTTCATCTTTGTTAGCTCTGTTATGCGCCTCCCGATCTCGGTAAAGTCCTCAGTCTCCAGCGCGATTTCCAGCCTCTTCATGCTGCCAAACGCGTTGCCAAGCACCTGCATGTCCGAGCCCTCGACGTTCTCAAAGAGCACCGCCGGCCCGTCGGAATACATCAGCCGGCGCATGATCTCGGCTATCTCGAGGTCGGGGCTTACCTTCGCCTTGACCCTCTTTAGCTGTCCGGCCTGCTCCAGCGCTTGTACGTATTCGCCGAGGCTTTCAAAAGGCATGTGCCAGCTACTCTGGATATGAAAAATATACCTTTCCATTGTTTCATAGTCTGTAAATAGTCTTTGATGCCGCGTGAAGCATGTCAGAAGAAACAAAGGACCCGATGAGTCCTGAAAAGATAAAGCAGCACGAGCCGACGGCCGTCAAGCGCGACCCGTCTGACCAGCAAATAGTCGAGAAGGGCGAGACAGGTGGAAACCCTGAAGAGGCCCGCGAGATAGCAAGAAAGAAGGGCATGGCCAAGGGCACCGCCGGCGCCGCTGAAACCGGCGACGAATACGAGCAGGGCGCCGCTGGAACGAACAAGTAAGCCCTCTCTTCTTATTTTTCAAGCCATGGGCAGCAAGAAATTCCCGGACATGCCAAAGGAGGCAATAGTCAGGCCCGAAGACGAAAAGCCGGCCAAGATTGAAGTAAAGCCTGAGGAAGTTGAAAGCAAGGACGAAGTTGAACAGGAGCAACTGCACGCTGTCGACCACGACATGGACGGCGACGGCAGCCCGGATACATAGTAATAGAATGTTTCCGCTTATGTAGCATGCAGGAGCTTGACCTTGCCAGTGTTGGCAGGACGCTGGCGTCTGAAAAGTTCCCAAACAACATGGACGGCTTTTGGTTTTCAATCCGCCCGGACATTGTCTTGAACCCTTTTGATTTTGTCACAGTAAAGCACCTTTTCAACACAAAGACAATCGGCATGGTAAAGGAGCTCCAGGCGGTTGACGGGGTCGGCATGGCGGCGAAGGTGGCCGTGATGGCAAACACCGGCGTAGAGAGCGAACTTGGCAAGAGCGTGCCGATAGGCATGCCTGTCGGGGCGGGCAAGCCGGTCAGGTTCGCGACGGAAAAGGAAGTCACGTTTGCGCTCGGGATGCCGGAGATGGAAAACCCGGTCCCCGCTGGGGTGATAGAGATGACAAACGGCCTGCAGGTGCCAGTGTCGCTCGACGTTTCCTACCTGCTCGGGCCCGACACTGCACACGTAAACGCGGCCGGCATTTCAGGCAACCTGAAGACGTCCTACCTGTTCTTCCTGCTCCAGTCAGTGTATCAGAAATTTGCCAAGGACAAGCTGGACGTGGCGATAATAATATTCAACACAAAAGAGGACGAGCTGCTCCATATTGACGAAAAAAAGAAGGTCAAGAAAAAAGCAAAGAAACTATTCGACCTGCTCGACATCGACATCGAGCCTTTCGAAAACGTGACGTATTTTCTGCCAAGAGGGAGCGACGGCAAGCCCAACTCTGCGTTCGTGCCAGAAAATGCCAAGACGTATTCGTTCGGGCTTGAAGACGTTTACGACAGGCTTGATCTATTGTTCTCAAGCGCCCAGGACGGCAGTGTTTCGTCGATACTGAACTACATCTACGAAGCGTGGCCCCTCAGCGCCGGCCGCCGGCAGGTAAAGACCTGGGCAGACCTGCTCGGGTTCAAGGGCTACCCGCAGGAGGTGGTCGCGCACAAGTCGACCCTCTTTCGCTTCCTCGGCCACGTCCAGAGGTTCAGAAAATCGCCCATGTTCATTGACCGGAAAAAGCAGAGCACGTACCTTGGAAAAGAGATCGGCAAGATCAGGACCGGCGACGTTTTCGTAGTCGACACCGCCATGATCCCGACGGTGGAGGAGCAGGGGTTCGTGGTGGGTGACGTGATGAAGAGCGTCGACGAGCTGTATTCGGCGCGGCAGGCCGGAAGCAAAAAGCCGCGACACGTACTGGTGTTTGTGGACGAAATAAACCGGTTCTTGCCGCACTCCCGGGGCAGCATGTCCGCCGTGGCCGAGCAGGTAATGAGGGCAGTCGTCGCCGGCAGATCAAGGGGGACGATCCTGTTTTCCGCCCAGCAGTTCAAGAGCGCGGTGGACCCGGCGCTGCACGAAGGCACGGGCATGCACATTATCGCAAAGCTCGGCCTGTCTGAACTGTCAACCGCGTCTTATTCGATGATGGATGAGAGCACGAAAATGAACATCGCCCGGCTCAACCGAGGTGAGCTGGTTATGGTGCACCCGGCGTTCCGGCAGCCGATAAAAATCGCCTTCCCAAAGGCGCCGTACAAGGGCTAGCGCTCTTTCAGGAACTTGTTCGTGTTCTTGCGCACCAGCGGGATCACCTTTTTCATGATCACGTCGTGCACGTTCTCTGCGTTGACGTCAAACGAAAGCAGGAGCACGTACGACAGCCGGCTGTTTTCGTCCGCGATAGGGATGGTCGCCCTGACCAGCTTTGCATAGTGCGACGTCGCATAGTTGATCTTGCCAAGGAGATATTCCCACCTGAGGCGGGTGTACTGGCGAGTCGCGGCCGTGATCGCGTACTGCGCCCTCTCCTCGGGGGTCAGCAGGGGCTTCAGGCCCTTCCTCTCAGATGTGGCCATGAGCTTGCCGTCCTCGTCTGCAATGGCGGCAAACCTTACCGACTTGTCAAGCGCAATCACGTTGTCACAAAACTCCTGGAAGAATGGTTTCATTCAACCACTCTCCATGGGCAGGGTATATTTGATTTTCGTGCGCACAAGCAAATACTTATATGAGTTACAGGAAGGATCGTGTCTGACTTGTCTGATCAGGAAGTAGTAACGCTGGAGGACCGCAAGAACTCGCTTTTGAACAGGCGCGAGGTAAAGGCGCTTTTCAAGGGGGCCGCGGGCAAGATCAAGAGGACCGAAGCGGCTGAAAAGATTGCAGGCCAGCTCAATGTCGATAAAAAACAGGTTATACCGATCAACCTCATTTGTGCAACTGGAATGACCGACGTCCACGGCGTGTTCTACGTCTACGACGACGAAAAGGAGGCTACAAAGCAGCTCCCGCGCTACAGGATGCTTAGGACGATGCCAAAGGAAGAGAGGAAAAAGATAATCGACGATGAAAAGGCCGCCAAGCTCAAGGCCAAGCAGGAGGCCGCAGCTTCCAAGGGTTCCAAGGGCGGCGCTGCCGGAGGTGCCAAGAAGTAATGGCCGACAAGAAGGCGCCAGCAAAGGGCGAAGTCGCGGTATACAAGTTCTACAAGGTTTCAGGAGACAAGGTGACGAGGAGCAGGCGTGACTGCCCGCGCTGTGGCAAGGGCACGTTCATGGCCGAGCACAAGGACAGGTTCACGTGCGGCAAGTGCGGCTTTACAGAGTTCGCCCACAAGGAAATCGCCAAGAAGGGCAAAAAGTAGGCCCTACTTCGCAATTTCTTTAATTTCTTTTTTAATTGCGCGAGCGACAGACAGCGCCAGCACGGGATAGAACGACTCGACGTGACGACGGCTCTTGGCTAGGCGGGCGACATTTTCAGGACCAGCAACGCCAACGTAGCCCCGCAAAAACTCCCTTGTCACCGCGGCTGCCATTTCGCTGTTGCGGGTGCCTTTCAGGCCCCAGCTGACAAACTGCGCAAGGTCCCACGCCGGGTCGCCGCCCTGGAATACGAACTGTTCGACGTCCGTGAAGTAAAGATCGCTGCCGCTGACAATCATGTTCTTTGGCTTGACGTTGCCAAGGGTGGAGCCAGCGTTATGGATTTTTGCGATCTGAACCCCTGCTTTTCCGAGCAGGCTGCCGTCGCCCTTGCCCTTTGTGCAGTCCCTTATCACGTCGGCAAGCGTCATGCCCTCGATAAACCGCGTGACTAGGATCTTTCTGTCAAGGACCAGCGCCTCGATAGTCGGCGTGCGCAGGCCCAGGCTCCTGATATACCTGATCGCCTTGTATTCGGAGCCTAGCCGGAAGAGCGGGTCCACCCTGAACCTCTTTACCGGCGCGGTCCATACGCTCAGCGCGGCCCATTTCACGGCCTTTGTCTTTGCAAGCTCTTTGACCGCAATCCTGTATTCGCCGGAGCCGTGCTCTATCACGTACAGCATCGTCCTGCTATTGACGTTACCGAGGCGACGCTTTTTGGCGACGGAATATCTGCCAAGCGGGCCGGCCAGATCGTCAAGCCAGTCCTTGCTGTCGATTATCAGCCTGCCTTCGGGCAGCTTCCAGTACGCCCCTTTCGGGCATTCCATAAAGTCAGGCAGGACGGCCTGCTGCCGGGCATGGCGCCTGATCTTGGACTCGGCCTCCCTGACTGCCAGGTGCCAGATCCTCCTCCCGGCATAGGTCTGGACGAAATAAGAGCCGAACTCCTGCAGCCGTTTTGACAGCTTCAGCCGCATCCTGCCCTCTTTTTCAACCCGGACGCGCTTTTCAGATATCCGCAGCATGTCGCCCTGCCTGACAAGCAGGTCCGCGTCCTCTGCCGCAATGTCTTCGAGCGCCCTGCTGTAGCCACCAAGGGCAAACTCTAGGTTGTGCCCGCCTCCGGCGTACGTCCTGTAGTAGCTGTATGACGCGCTCGGGTACAGCAGCGCCCTGCGCCTTATCTTTGAAAATGCCACGTATTCCAGCGGAAAGAGGATCTCGGTGCTCAGCACGTTTACAAAATCCACGATGTCCTGCACCTCTTCGAGGATTATGCGCCGCTTGTAGACGCGCTCAATCTTGGCGAGAAACTCTGCGCCGGTCACCGGCCTATAGACGTGGAGCAGCCTGCCGGCCACAAACTCGCCGAGAAGCGCGCCGTGCGCGTCGCGCTCCAGCGCCCTGCGGTCCACTATGAGGGCGGACACCTCAATTGCAGACTCGCGAAGATAGATGTACTTTACCAGGTGCGGGTAATTTTCCAGAACCACCAGAAGGTCAAGGTCGCTGTCAGGCCGGGCGTATCCGGCGGCCCTTGAGCCGTACATACACGCGGCGACAACCGCGCGCCCTTTTGCAACCCTGGCGATGCACTTTTTTATGACTTCGAGTTCCTGCGGGGAAACGCTAGACATAGCCCGTCTTTTTCTTTCTCAGCTTGACGCTTTCAAACTCGGCTATCCTGTCCTTTACAGCCTGCTCCACCTGGAGGTTCGCCATCGCTTCTATCGGGATCTTTATCACGTTTGCGTCAATAGGCACCTTTGTTGTCGGCAGCCCCTTGCCCATCCACATCTTGATAACCTTGTCTTCCAGCTTCAAGTCTCTGAAGCCCTCGGGAAAGCGGGTGGTGATGTGCTTTATCAGCGTGGGGTCCGACTTGAACACCGCGCGCTCTTCGAGCAGCCTGCCAGAGTCGGCGTACGTACCTTCAAAGAGGGTGCCGGACACTTCGTCGGATATGACCCTCATCTTGGCTATCCTGCTGACAAGCTCTAGGTAGTGCATGAACTCGTGCGCAAGGATCGCGTGGATCGTGCCCTTGAGGCCATAGGCTATCAGCGGCGCAGTCGCCTGCACGACCACGCGCAGCAGGTTGTCGTCGCCCACCACCGGTATCGTCCTTGCAAACAGTATTCCCATCTGGGTAAACTCGACTGCCGACGTCGAAACGACGAGGCTCGGCTCAACGTAATAGTAGGGGTATTTCAAACCGGACGCTTCTTCGACCCGCTTGATGCCCTCCGTGACGAGCGGGAACCTCTCTATCACAAGGTCGTAGATTTTTTGCGGGACCTGACCAGCTTTGTAGGCGTCGTGGACCTTGTAGAGCGGGTCAAAGCTGCTCATCTTTTGCTGCTCTCAGATTGCCCCGGTGAAACAAAAACGTTACTGAAGTTCTACGCCGAGTATGTCGAACGTGACGCATTCGCACTTGGCGCCCAGGATTTCTGAAATGTTGGGCTTCATGTATTCTTCGCCGCCAACAAACTGCTTTATCATCAGGCCGCCGTCCGAGACTATGACGAGCGCGAACTGGCTGCCGTCGATCCTTCGGGCCCGCGCGGAATGAATCCTTTTTGTCGCCATCTTTGACCTGTTCTCAAAGCTCACTTCCGTCCCGGCGAGCGAATCGAGCTTTTTCATGTCCTGGCCTGCCAGGGCCTTTTCGCATCTTGCATGGATTTTCGTCTTGACCCTGAAGCGCGGCTGGAGCTCCGGCTCGTCGTCGATCACCGACAGCGTAGCTTGGACGCCGCCGCCCTTGATCCTTTTCTTTTTCAGCTTTCTTTTCCTTGGGTTAGAGATACGGGCGTAAAACGGCCGGCCGGCCCCGAGCACCAGGCTGCTCTGATCTTCGCTTCCAATCCACGAAAACTTTGGCGCCTGCCCTCCAGTCATTTCCACCAGCCCCTTTGTAATGACGCCTTCGACGCTGCCGTAGCCGGCCAGGCCGGAATGACCACATGAATCGCAGCCCTTTCCTTCGCAGTCCGGGCATTTGTCCTGCTTTTGCGGCAGGCCCCGGGACTTTTTGATGTACCGGCCGGAAATCGCGAGCGGCCTTGACTTTACCGCGACGTCGACGTTGTTTTCCCTGTCTACCGTCAGGTTGATCGTGACGTCGGGCTTCATGTATTCCACCTTTTTCCCTGCCAGCCGTGCAAGCCGCATGCCGAGCTCCCTAGTCATCTGGCTCTTGGCGCTTTCCCTGCCGCGTATCTTGAGGCGCGCCCTCATGGCGTCTTCACGCTCGTATATCTGGGTTGGCAGCGTGGCGCCGATAAGGAACGTCTTGAACTCGTAGCCCCTGACGGCGTCCATTATCATGCCTGCCATCGAGTCGAGGCTGTCCATCAGGCCGCGGCAGATGTAGCACTTTTCAGGCTTTGCCCTGTCGCCACCATGCCTTTCAAAACATCGCTTGCAGAGTTTGTATTGTTTCAGCAATGCGATCTGGGCATCAACCAAGACCGCCGCCACCAAATTTTCTGAACAGGTCGCCCAGTCCTCCCCTTCCCTTGTTGTGCTTGATAATGTCTTTGGAGGTGTTGTACTGCTTTATCATTTCCTTGATCTCGCCCTCTGCCCGGCCACTGCCTCTTGCAATGCGCTTTCTCCTTGATTCGTTGATAACGTCCGGGTCTTTTTTCTCCTCTTTTGTCAAGGACTGTATGATAAAGCGCCATCTCTCCATCTTTACCTCCATTTCCTCGAGTTTGTCTTCTTTGACCGCCCCGGACATCCCCAAGTTCTCTATGATGCTTCTAAATCCCATCTTGCTTGCCTGCTCCATCTGTGCGTACCAATCCTCGATGGTCATGTTGCCCCTCATCACGCGCTTCATCTGGTTCTCGTCCACCTGGAGCTCGAGGCCCTTTGCCATCTCTAGCAGAGCCTTGATGTCGCCCATGCCAAGCAGCCTGCCGACGAACCGGGTGGGCGAGAACTGCTCAAGGTCGTCGATGCGCTCGCCGGTCCCGATGAACATCACCTTTGCGCCGGTCGCCGCCGACGCGGCGACCGCGCCGCCTCCCTTTGGCGTGCCGTCGAGCTTTGTAAGCACGATGCCGCCTACAGGCGCGGCCTTGTGGAACGCCTCCGCCTGCTTGAACGCCCCTTGCCCTATCGTCCCGTCGATGATCAGGAGCACGAGGTCCGGCGTCGCAACCTTGTACATGTCAGTCATCTCCTGCAGCAGGCCCTCTTCTTCCTTGTGCCTGCCGGCGGTGTCTATGATTATGACGTCAAGGTTCTGGTCCTTAAAGTGCGCAAGGCCTTTTCTGGATATTGCGACTGCGTCCTTGCTTTCCTCGTCGCCGTAGACTTCGACGTTTATCTTGCTGCAGTTCATCTTCAGCTGCGTCAGCGCGCCGGGGCGCCACGTGTCGGCCCCGACTACTCCAACCCTGTAGCCGTGCTTTGTCAGCCATCTTGCCAGCTTTGCTGTGACCGTAGTCTTGCCGCTGCCCTGTATGCCGAGCATCAGCACGACGTTTTGCCTGCCGGGATTAAAGAACGACGTCGCAAGGGCGCGTTCGTCCTCTTGCGCCTTGTCAATCGTCTGGATTACCTCGCCAGAGTAGCCGAGCATCTTGGCGAGCTCGCCGTACAGAATGGTGACAATGTGATCCTTCCGGGAGAGTCCTTTTGGAGGCTGCTCCTTGAGCGACCTCTCCTTGAGGTTCTGGGTGATAGAGAGCACCAGCCTCACGTTAACGTCCGACTGCAGGAGCGCACGCTGGACGTCCTTGCAGAGCGAGTCGATCAGCTCCTCGTTGATGTCAGACGCCCCTACTATTTTCTTCAGGGCTCCGCGGAGGCCTTCGCGCAGGTTGTCGAACATTTACTTCTCTACTAATGCCACGTCCAGTATTTCAAATATTCCCCGCTGGCCGTCCCAGTGCGTGTTTGCCGCTTTTACCCTGAGCTTTTTGCGAAAGAGCGGGCAGTCGGTGACGAGAGTCTCTCCCTCGCCGCCCTCAAAGGTCAGGTTAAAGCCGTGTTTTCTGGAAAGCGCTGCCAGCTTTGCCAGTGACCCCTTGCCCAGCCCCTTGCCCAGCCACTCCTTGCCAAGCCCCATCGCCGACACCCCCACGATCATTATCTTGAAGCCGCGCCTGACAAGCTCGTCCATGTATTTCACCGGTTCGGCATTCCACAGCGGCGCAACCGTGGCAAGCCCACGCGGGTCGCATATTTCTTCAAAAGCCTGCTTCTGGTACTTGCTTGAAATGCCTCCGTGGATTATGCCCTGGATGCCGTAGAGCGACTTTGCCTGCGCCACGGCTTCTTCCAGCGCCCTTGCTTCGTCGTCTTTTGACCTGCCGCTTACCGCAAATTCGATAAGCGGGATCTGCATGGCCTCTGCGAGGTATTTCGTGACGCGGCTGTTCGGGTAGTGGAATAGCAGGCTGTCGTCTGCCGCCGGGTGCATCGTGATAAGGCACGCGATTTCGTGCTTCATCTCTTTTGCGCGAAATATCGCAAACGTGCTGTCCTTGCCGCCGGAATAAAGCGCCGCCAGCCTCATAGCAGCATAGGCAGACGCGCTCAAATATTAACTGTAATCACCGGCCAATTGTTTATATCACCAGCGCGCCAACCTGCAATCAGTTGGGCGCGCTGCTTGAGGCAAGGAACCTCAGAAAATATTTTCCAATAAAGAAAAGTTTCCGCCAGCTCCTGCAAAAATCCGGGCAGGACTTTGTCAGGGCGGTGGACGACGTCAGTTTTACGCTTGAAAAGGGCAGGGTGCTCGTGCTCGCCGGCGAATCCGGCTCTGGCAAGACGACGGTCGCAAGGCTCGTCATGCGGGCGGTGGAGCCGGACGGGGGATCTGTGATATTTGAAGGGCAGGACGTCACCCACTACGCCGGTAGCCGGCTCAAGGAATTCCGCACCGCGGTCCACATGGTCTACCAGGACCCCTACGCGTCGCTCAACCCGCGCATGAAGGTGATGGACATTGTCATGGAACCGGTCAACATACACGACAGGGCAAGCTCGAAGGGACAGAAGATAGAGAAAGTTCTTGCCGCGCTCCGCGAAGTCCGGCTAGAGCCGGCGGAAGAAATAGCCGGCAGGCTTCCACACATGCTGTCCGGCGGCCAGAGGCAGAGGGTGGCGATAGCAAGGGCGCTCGTGCTCAGGCCGCGCCTGATAGTGGCCGACGAGCCCGTGTCGATGCTCGACGTGTCGGTCAGGGGCGAGATACTGGAGCTGATGCAGGGCCTGAAGGAAAAATTCGACATTTCCTACATCTACATCACGCACGACCTGTCGACTGCGCGTTATGTCGGCAACGATCTGGCGGTGATGAACGCCGGCAAGATAGTGGAGATGGGCCCGATCGATCGCGTGCTGTCAGACCCGTACCACCCGTACACCAAGGCCCTGATAAGCGCGATACCCGAGCCGCCGGCTGTATGAAACGCTACTTTCACTGAAAAATATATTAGCACCACCTCGACCTTACCGGTAGTGAAAAAAGCACCGGTACTTGCCTCCAGCATAATGTTTCTGCTGATTTTCTCCGCGTTTGCCACGGTCAGCCCGGCTCTTGCCCAGGCAGAAAAGGGCGCGTACATCGACCAGGCGAGGTTCATCGAGCGGAGCGACGAGAACCTCGCGCTGGAGGAGGTCAAATCCGGCGGCTTTGACGCCTATTATTTCAGGATCCCGCTTGAAGTCGCGGACGACGCAAGGGACGACCAGCGGCTAAAGACGTACGACAGGACCGCCGGCTCGGCGGGGCTCCTGCTCAACCCTGCGCCGGCCGAAGGCGACTCGCTAAACCCGTTCCAGCTCAGGGAAGTCAGGTACGCCATGAACTACCTTGTGGATCGTGAGTTTGTCGTCAATGAAATCATGAAGGGCTACGGGAACCCAATGGTCGAGCCGTTTGGGATTTACTCTCCGGAATACCCTAACGTGCTTGACGTAGTCGAGTCATTCGGCTTCCGGCACAACCCCAACCTTGCCGAGGGCATGATAGGCGGCGCGCTGAGCGCGGCCGGCGCCACAAAAGAGGACGGCAAGTGGACGTTCAACGGCAGCCCGGTAACGATCAAGATTCTGATAAGGCTGGACGACACGGCGAGAAAGTCGGTGGGCGAGGACCTCGCTTCGAGGCTCGAGGGGATCGGCATCACCGTCCAGAAAGAATACGGCGACCTGAACAAGGCCAATTCTGTGGTGTACGGCTCTGATCCGCAGGACTTTCTCTGGCACATCTACACGGAAGGGTTTGCAGGCACGTCGGTCTTTGTAAGGTACAACCCGCTGACGGTAGGCCAGATGTACGGGCCGTGGTACGGCGCCCTGCCGGGCGCGCAGAACCCGAGCTTTTGGCAGTACCAGAACGCCACCCTTGACGAGCTTACGCAGAGTATATACTTCTTCAACTTTACGTCAGAGGCTGAAAGGAACGAGCTCGTAAGGGCCGCAGTCAGGGCAGGCGTGCAGGAGTCGGTCCGGATCTTTCTCGTACAAAAGACCGAGCCGTTTGTCGCGTCTTCGTCGCTGCAGGGCATGGTCAACGACTTTGGCGCCGGGATAACGAGCAAGTATTCGCTGCTCAACGCAAGGCCGGCCGAAGGCAACTCGCTCGACATCGGGGTAAAGCTGATCCACCAGGGCGCGTGGAACGGCATAGGCGGCCTGAACGACGCCTACAGCAGGGACATCTATTATTCGCTGATCGACACCGCCACGTTCAGGGACCCGTACACCGGCGAGATAATCCCGGTGAGGGCAGAATGGACAGACATTTCCACGGAAGGTCCTATCGGCACGCTGCAGGTGGCAGAGGACGCGCAGATGTGGGACCCGGCGGCGCAGCAGTGGAAGGACGCCGGCCCGGACGCCCGGGCCACGAGCAAGGTGACCTTCAACCTGCTCTATTCAAACTGGCACCACGGCGCCCCGATGGGCATGGCCGACCTGCTGTACACGCAATATTT
>DASTTF010000082.1:0-4569 GCA_035760305.1 Nitrososphaera sp. | reverse complement strand
GTCAACGATGTAAATGTCATTGCCGGAGCGCATCAGCTCGACTATCTTGGCGTCTATTTGCCGGCCCGTCATCCTGCCGGGGTCAAACGATGGCCGTATCACGCGGGGCTTTTGCCTTGCCTGAGCAGGGAACTTGCACTCGTGTGTCACTCCCACTACCTGGCCGCCGGCCCCCAGCTGATACAGCGTTTCTGTGGCGCTTGGAAGGAACGAGACGATCCGCATGAGAAGCTGTAAAAATTTTCATTCTTAAAAACCTGCCTAGCTAGGATTGTTACGTTACATTTCTATGGAGCTGGTATTCCGCCAACCAAAACCATTTTATGGCTTAAAATCTTGTCCATAGCCAATGAACTCTCGAATTGCAGTCGCTGTCGGGCTGGCGGCAGTCCTTGCTGCAGTGCTAGTACCAATGTCGACACTCACGCCGGCCTTTGCAGCCACAGTAACCGCAGACATAAAAGCTGGATCGTCAAGCCTGACTGACAACGCATACGATCCAAATCCAATCAACGCCAACGTTGGTGATACTGTAACATGGACCAACAGGGACTCCACGCCGCACACTGTCACATCAGGCACAGACGGACAGCCGGACGGGAATTTTGACTCTTCGCCAAACTTTAACCCGCTGATGGCTCCGCAACAGTCATTCAGCCACACATTTGAAGCTGCAGGTGAGTTCCCGTATTATTGCGCGCTCCACCCCAACATGGTAGGCACAGTCATAATAGCATCTGGCAACGGACCGGACCCAACACCAACACCGCAGGAATTTTCGGTCACTGCAACAGCTGATGGCACCGACTATGAAATAACCGGCACATCTGATGGCGCCATGGCGACAACAGCTACGATCAACCCAGGCCAGTCAGTTGTAATCGAGTTTGACGGCGGAGGCGAAGTGGAACTGACGCTGCCAACAGCGATGATTGACGACATTACCACAGTAAATGGAGAAGAACCAACAATAGTAAGCGAAAACGACACGGCAACTACAATCTCATTCACGGTACCTGAAGAGGACACCACCGTAACGATCCTGGCAGGCTTTGTAGTTCCTGAATTCCCAGTAATTGCGGCGATACTCGCGGCAACAATCGCAGGAATCATTGGCTACACAAGATTCGCAAGAAACGGCACAGCGTTCTTTGGAAGGGCTTAACCGCCTTCCTTTTCTTCTTTCTTTTTAATTAATTACGCACATTATATAAGGCCGGATCCAGCAGGCAGGCATAGAGCTTTGGTCGCGCTAGCCAAGGGGACAATGTGGGCGTTAATTTTTGTAGGCATAGGGGTAGCGGTCGGAGTGGGAATCACCTTTGCCTTTTTGCAGGAGCGCAATATCCAGCAGGGAGAAGTAGACTACGATAACGACAACCCCTGGCTTGACCCGCTCTTCCTCAAGAGCTATCAGGAAAGCCTCAGAACCGGCGCGCACTACAAGTCCAAGCTGGCGGTAGGCGAGGAAGGGTTCTTTAATGCAAACGCAAAGGGCGGCGAGCAGCCCTACCAGTTTGAATGGAAGTTCAGCGACGGCGTCGTGCTGGCAGGACAGAATGCGACGCGCAGCTTTGAATCGCCCGGCAGGTACGACGTCACGCTGACCATCACAGACGCAGCGGGGCAGATGGGAGGCAGCAGCATCGCGGTACATGTGCAGCCAGCCGATGAACTCGAATAGATTATTATTGGCAATCTCTTTCATAAATCCGTTTGCGAAGCACCATTCTTGCTTTTGCACTGCTGTCAAGCCTTCTGCCGTTTATCTCGGCCTCTGCGCAAGAGCAGATCGTGCTCGAAGCAGCAAGCGACCAGGGCACGTTCACGGTCGAGATCACGTGGACGCCCGGCGACATTGGCAGCGCAAACGCGTTTGACATGCGCTTTATCGAGCCGGAGACCGGCGTAGAAATCGAGGACGTGGTATACGACTTTTCAGTCTACAGCGGAGGCGACCGCGAAGTTTTGCGGCGCGACCAGATGGCCACCCGGCAGGAATTTACGTTTGAAGAGCAGGGGCCGTACGAGATAAGGATAGACGACATCGAAGGCCTTGGAGAGGGGGTCGAAATACCAATACAGGTGACGCCAGAATTCTCACTGGGCGCGCTTGTTGTAGTTGCAGGAGCGCTTGGCGCGGCCGTGCTTTTCGCAAGGCGAAATAGCAACAATTTATTTAGACGGTGAGCCAATTAATTGCAATGGCAAGCAGTATATTCCTGATTGCGCTTTTGCTGGTACCGGTTTTCAGCGTCGCGACTGTAGCCTATGCACAGGAAGGCGGCATGGTGGACACCACGAGCAAGGGCACGCTTGACATCAGACTCGAACAGACATGGGATCCAAATGTAGAGGGTAAGGTTAACTTCAGGGTGAGCTTTCTAAACCCCGGCACAGACACCCTTCACGAGCACCAGGATTACGACTTCAGGATATTAAGGGACGGCACCGAGGTATTCAGCGCTGCAAGGCAGACAGGCCAGGCGCTCATACACAACGTAGAGGGTACGATAACAGTCCCGTACACGTTCCAAGAAAACGGCGACTATACCATACAGACATACCTTGCAGGCACAGGCATCGCCCCGATAATCCCTACTGACGAAGAAGCAAACTTTCCGATCCAAGTGACGCCGGAATTCCCGGCAGGCGCACTTGGCGCGATAGCCGCGCTGATGACTACTGCGATAGTGCTTGCGCGCCGGCACAAGATCTAGGCTTTTTCTTTTCTAGAGAGCGCCGCGACCCCGATGGCGATGCCGGCGACTCCGACCCCCACGCCGATCATACCAAAGAGGTAGGCCTGGTCTGCCGCCGTCTTTAGCTCTGCCGACGACTCTGTGGCGCTGGCCGCAGCCGTCTTGGCTTCTTCGGCCGCGACATTGGCCTCGTCCACCTGCGCTGCCAGGTCGGTTATTACGGTCTGCAATTGTTCTATCACTTCCTGCGGTATTTCGCTGCCTCCGTTGCTGGCGGGCGGGAAGTTAAAGCGCGCCGTGTCCTCGACGTCTTGTATCTCGATCTGGCCGTCAATGGCCTGGCCTGCCACCGTCCCCCTGATGACCACGGCGTATTGGCCTGTCTGGGTCGGCAGGATTGTTGCCGCGTAGATACCCGGCTCTTCCTGCGGCTCTAGGTCAAGCGACCTTGTCGGGGTCCCCTTTTTGACGCTGACGTCCAGCTGCGCAATCGCGTTGGTGATGGGCTGGCCGTCTGACTCGCGGGTTATCTCCAGCTCGATTCCGTTGAGCTGGTTTACAAGCGGGGGCTCGTTGACCCATCCGCCGACGATGCAGATCCCGTTCTGGCACATCTCTTCGTGCGCCAGCGCGGGGCCGGGGCTGAATACGAAAAACGACACAATTAGCAAGCTTGCCGCCAGGGGCAGGGCGATTTTCTTCATTCAATGTAAATTCCTCCTATAATGTTTATAATCTTTCGGCGCATTTCGGGCTTTGTACCATAATCCAAGCAAGAGTCAAATATGGTGCTCGGCATATTTCACGCATGCTGGGCAGACGATGGCTTTTTGCTGCAATCGCGGTTGTCGCTGCCCTCACGCTTGCGTCCGGCCAGCAGTCGTTTGCCCACCCTGTCTATGTCGATTCCACGCCAAGGGCGTTCCAGAGCGTCTCAGCGACGCCTGGAGAAGTCGTCGTGTTCTTTAGCGAGCCGATAGAGCTTTCCTACAGCAGCATCAGGGTGCTCGGCCCGGACGGGAGCAGGGTCGACATGAACGACCCGCACAACGCCGAAGGCGACACCGCCTCGATAGCAGCCACGATTCAGCCCGGCCTGCCCGAAGGCGAATACACGGTGACCACCAAGGTGCTCTCGGCAGTCGACGGGCACGTGGTTGAAGAGACTTTCATCTTTGGAGTCGGGACTGGACCTATAGCGCCCACTCCCGGCCAGCAGAGGGACGTGCTGTCGCCGGAAGAGTCTGCATCGAGGTTCCCCGGGATGGTCGGCCAGGTGATGGTCGTCGGCGCGGCGTTTGCCTCCCTGTGGCTGTGGAAGCCGCTTGCAAGGGTGCCGTGGCTCTCCAGCGCGATCGGGCAGACGCGAGTCGCGATCGACAAAAACATGATGCGCCTGATCATAGTCGGGACCGGCGTCGTCCTTGCGTCAGGAGTGGCCATGATAGTTGTCCAGGCGATCTCGATTGAAGCCGGCATACCGGAGGCAATTGCGACGAAGTTTGGCAACGTGTGGGTGACAAGGATGCTCCAGTCGTCGATCCTGATGGGGATCGCAGTGGCGGTCTACCGCAAGGCCGCCAAGAGCAACGCCAGCCCCGGAAGGGCGGAGATGTACGCGATACTCATCCTTGGGCTTGCGGTGCTTGTCACGTCGAGCCTGATAGCCCACGCGGCCGCGACGAGCCAGATCTTTCCAATCGTGCTTGACTTTTTCCACAACGCTGCCGCTTCGATATGGATAGGCGGCCTGATACTGCTCGGCTTTGTGGCGGTGCCCAGGATCCTCGCAATAGGCGACGACAGGATCAGGTCTTCCGCGCTCGCCATCCTGATCCCGCGCTTTTCGACGGTGGTGGTGACGCTG
>DASTTF010000081.1:0-4584 GCA_035760305.1 Nitrososphaera sp. | reverse complement strand
CATCGGGACGTCCGGCTCTTGCGGCATGTTCACTATCGGCCAGGGTCGCGGAGAAAAAATTTCCTTTACCAAGAAAGAAGCGAAAGCAGTGATGGACGAGCTGAGCACAGCCGAAGACGGCGACGTCATCACCCTTGGAAGCCCCCAGCTTGGCATGAACGAGTTGGATCTCTTGGCAAGGCTCACTGAGGGCAAAAAGTTCACAAAGCGCTGCATGATATTCTGCTCAAGGGCGATACACGGACAGGCGGCCAAGGTCGGGCTGACCGGCAGGCTCGAAAGGTCTGGCGCGGAATTCATGTGCGACTCGTGCACTTGCCTCACCCCCTACGTCACGAAGGAAAAATACGATTCGGTGGTGTCAAACAGCGTCAAGGGCGCCTACTACCTGAACAACTCCAACAAGGTCAAGGTGGCGCTCAAGGATCTCAGGACGATAGCAAAGGAGTACGCAGAATGATAATCAGCAACTGCAAGAAAATTGTCGGCGGCTCCGGCGAAGGTCGCGCCCTTGTCACGGCGCAGCCGATAAACTTTCTCGCGATGGTCGACCCCAAGACAGGGATGATAACAGATCCAAGGCACGAGCTGTATGAAAAGTCGTTAAAGGGCGCGGTGCTGGTGTTCCCATATGCAATTGGGAGCAGCGTCGGCGCCTACGCAATCTATTCATTGAGAGAGTATGGATCCGCACCAAGTGCGGTCGTATGCTTAAAGGCGGACATCACCACGGCGTCAGGCTGCGCAATAGCCAACATACCGGTGGTCGACCTGCCCAAGGGCGCGCCGGCTATAAAGCAGGGCTCGATTGTAAGGGTCGAAGCGGATAGCGGCATAGTAAAGGTTTAATTTTCAAAAAACACAATACCGTTCATTCGGTGCATGGTGCTTCGACGGGCGAACTGACCGCGCGAGCGGAATGACGACCAAAGTCCATGCACCGAAACTAAATTTGCGACGTCCTAGTTTCCATCTGCAACAGTTCGCACATGCTGCTGAGCGCGGCCAGATACTCGACGCCTTTTGGCGTCGTGCGGTAGTACCTTTTTCCCCGCTCGAGGTCGTTTACCACCAGCCCGTCTTCCATCATGTGCGACAGGTACGCCGTCGCCTGAGAGTGGCTCAGGCAGGCGCTAAACATTATCCTTGAAATGCCCGCGCCGGGCCCCATCGCAGTCTGCAGCACGTCCTTCGTGACTTCGTCCCTCTGTCGATTTTGCAAATCTGTTCTCCACCCAATTGCAATGGCTGTATGCTTAAAAGCAGACTGCTGTGATCTTATGTAACATAATACCGTGTTGTGTGTTGCAGGATATTTCCGAATGTAGGTTGCGAACATGGATAAGAATCTCTTAAATCCAATTTTCGGCGCTTGCTGACAATGACTTTAAAGAATACAAGCTTGTCCATACTGATCGCCATTGCAGGCGCCGCAACCGTAATGATTGCAACCGCGGCCTTGTCCACAGTCGTCACCGCATCAGCAGACCACCATGATAATTCTACTACAACTACCGCAGCCAATGCCACCAGGGTATCGGTCGGCATGGGGAACCTGACAGTCTCGTACAACCAGTTCTACCCGCAGGACGTGCAGATTAGCGTAGGCGAAAGCGTGACCTTCTTCAACCCGAGTCCGGAAATCCACAACGTGGTTTTCCCGCTCGACAACACCACCATGTCCGACATCATTCTGCCGTTCTCGATGTCAGCCGCGCCGCAGTTTGAACTGCTGCAACCGTACGATCTGGGCGAGCCATGGGTCGAGCCCGGCCCCAACGGGACGCAGATTCTGGTGATGCTCAACAAGGTGGCGTTTGTCCCGTCCACAGTGGACATGGCAGGAAACATACAGTACCTGAACGGCACGGACGTGTCATATACGCTGACTGGCGAGGAAGACACTGTAAGCTCTGGCCTCGTGTTCCCGCCTGAAGAAGAACTCATGGCAATGTTTGCGCAAATGTTCCCCGAAGAGTTTGCCGCGGAGAACATGACGCAGACTGAAGAGCCGGCCATGGCAGAATCCAACGCCACAGGGACCGAAGTTGAGACCTTCCCGAACGTAAACACGTTCACGGTGACGTTTGAAGAGCCCGGCACCTACGAATACTTCTGCGCCTTCCACCCGGCGATGTACGGGACGGTCACTGTAAACTAACCTCCTCCTCTTTTCTTTTTTTGTTACAGTATCTCGACTACCTTTTTCCGCGACGCCAGGCCTGAAATAATCCTGATCCTGTCTTCGCCTGTCCCAAAATGCGCCGCCAGCTTTTTCACCAGCTCCCTGTTTGCCCTGCCGCGCTCTGGAGGAGACTTTATCGATATCGCTATTTCGTCCCCGCTCACGTCGATGCGCCCGTCGGAGCTGAACCTGACTGAAACAGTGTACCGCACAGATCCTGCTTGGAAATCCGCGCTTGAAAACCTTTTATTAGCGAGAAGCAGATAGGATTGTGATTGGCAAGCTTTTGTCCCGAATGCGGAGGAGAGCTGAAATTTGACCTCTCCAGCAAGAACTTTATCTGCAAAAGCTGCGGCCTCTTTGCCACCCGCGAAAAGATAGACGAGCTGCGCGACAAGGCCGAAAATTCCCGGGACGACCCGAGGAGAAGGCACCACGACGACTACCTCGACTGGTGGCAGTCGTCAAAGAAGGACAAGCAGCAGAAATAATCACGTTGCGGCAGCAGTAGCGTCCGAAATGTCCCTTTTCAAAGACACCGACTGCTCCTCCTTTGTAGTCGTCAGGACCGCCATCAGCTCGGCGTCCGTTATCTGTGGGAGCCGGCGGATCTTGTTCACGACGATGTCCCTCATTTCCTCGAGGCTCCTCGCGCGCACCTTCAGGAGCAGGTCGAACCGGCCGTGTATTTCGTGTATCTCCAGTATCTCGTCAAACCTTGACAGGCGGTCAGTCACCTCGTCGGCCGAGCCCTCCTTCATGTTTATCCCCATGAAGGCCAGGTGGCCGTAGCCGAGGAGCCGGCTGTCAGTCGCAATCGTGAACCTGCGTATGATGCCGGCCGCCGCCAGCCTGCGCACCCGCATGTGCACCGTCGCATCTGAAATTTGAAGCTCTTTCGCAATCTCTACAAAAGGGCGCGACGAGTCGCGGGTGAGTATGTCTATTATCTTTAGGTTGATTTCATCGAGCAGTTCTGACTGAAAGACCACGAGAAGAGAAGGGACTTTTGATCTAATAACGGTTCATGCCCGAATCGTTAATAACCCTTCGAGTTCGCTAGCATTTCGTGATCTGCAGCAAGTGCGGTAAGGCAGAGAGTGCGTTCCACAGGGCGTATTCCGGCGAGCACCTGTGCAAGAGATGCTTCATGCGCTCCATCGAAGACAAGACTGCAAAGACGATTTCAAGGTATTCGATGATCGGGTACGGCGACAGGGTAGCAGTCGGAGTGTCGGGCGGCAAGGACAGCCTGTCGATGCTTTATGTGCTAAAGATGCTGTTTGACCAGCACCCGAACAACGGCAACGAGCTGGTTGCAGTCACGATAGACGAAGGCATCAGGGGCTACCGCGACGAGTCGCTGCAGATAGTGAAGGACTTTTGCGCGCAGCTTGGAGTGGAGAGCAAAGTTCTCAGCTACAAGTTGCTCTTTGGGGTCGACATGGACGAGGCGATGATTCTGAGGCCGTCGGAAAAAATGTCGTCCTGCTCGATGTGCGGCACGTTCCGGCGGCGCGCAATCGACGTTGCGGCAGAAGCCGTCGGCGCCGACGTCGTAGCGACCGCGCACAACATGGACGACCAGTTGCAGACGTTCACGATAAACCTGCTCGCCGGCGACGTCGAGCGGATCGGCTGGATCCACCCCGAGCCGGTGCAGTACGCGACCGGCATGAAAAAGATAAAGCCGTTCATCGAGATCTATGAATACGAGATCGCGTTCTATGCGCTCCAGCGCGAGATCCCGTTCCAGTCGGAGGAATGTCCCTACATGAACGAGAGCATCAGGACCGACCTGCGGGAATTTTTCAACAGGCTGGAGCGTGACCACCCCGGCATAAAGCACAACGCCTACAACTCTATGATGAAGATAGCCAAGACGCTGCGCAGCGCCCCAGGCATTGAGGGCAAAAAGTGCACGGTGTGCGGCCGCGGCTCCACAGGCGACGTCTGCTCGGTGTGCAAGACCGTCGGCATACTATCCAACAAGCAAATATAGCCATCCCGCAAAATACTTGGCGGAGGCAGGGAGGATCGGGGCGCCAGCCGTGCCCCACACTGGAAATCGGCTTTATGCCAGGATCAGTAACGGCCGGGTAAATCCGCTGGTAGGTGGTTCCCGCTTGCTCTGCTGAAATGAAATCACGCCGTGTCGGATGGTTATGAGCGGCGAACTGCGCGAAGGCGCGGTCTCGACTGCGCATCGTCGAAATGGGCGAGGTCCGGGAGGGAGCAGCTCTAAGGCGGCGTAACCATGCTAGCACGTCTACGTGGTGGATCTTGCATGGCTTGAAATGGGGCCTTTTGCCAACGTTGGTACCGGCAGGCTGCCTCCATTGAATTTTATAGCATGATTTAAATTGAATTTGGCAGTCTTTTCCCGTATTGCCTATTGA
>DASTTF010000080.1:0-9800 GCA_035760305.1 Nitrososphaera sp. | reverse complement strand
CGCCTCAAACATTGTAATCGGCGGCTTTGCTGGGAGCGCCGCGTCGATGGCCGGCTGGGCGACTGCCACCGGCTCTATCGACCTCCTTGGCTTTCTGGTGGGCTGGCTCGTGTTCATGTGGACGCCCCCGCACTTTTGGTGCCTTGCGATAAGGGCAAGGGAAGAGTATGCAAGCGTGCGCGTCCCGATGCTTCCTGTCCTTATCGGCAACCAGAGGACCGCAGGTTACATCCTGGTCAACACCGCGATACTGCTGCCATACTCTGTGGCGCTGTCGCTCTTTGGGCTTGGCGCGCTCTACACCGCGGCCGCGGCGGTTTCCGGCGGGCTCATGCTCGCGTACCACTACAAGCTGACAAAGAACCCGACGCCGGAATTTGCGTGGAAGGCATACAAGGTGACCGCGCCGTACCTTGTCGTGATATTTGTCGCGCTGGCGCTTGACGCGCTGTTCTACTACCCGATGCCTTTTTCGCTTCTTAACTAGAAGCGCCTGAATCGGCGACGAGCTCGATCCTGCGCTTGTCCTTTGTCATCCACGACACCCTGACTAGGCCGTATATCTCTAAGTCGAGGAGCGTCTTGTTAAAGTCAGACTCGGCAAGTGTGACGCCGTCCTTTGTCAGGTCTTTGGCAAGGTCCGCGTCGGTCAGCGTGCCTGCCTGCCTTATCTTTTCATACATGAGGTTCCGGATAGGATATTTCATCATTTCACCCGTAGAATGTCTTGTCTATAGGTTTGGGCATGGCGTATGTAATGTTTTTCTTTATGGACTCGTACCAGTCCTCGACGTCCTTTGTTATCGAGGGCCGGACGAGCCTGATTGCCTTGCCAAAGTGGGCGTTTGACACGACCTCTGACTTTGCCTGCATGGCGTTCACAGCCGCCTCCCTGCAGAGCGCCACTAGGTCCGCCCCGCTAAAGCTCTTTGTGGACTGGGCGATGCTTGCGAGGTCGACGTCCCTGGCAAGCGGCATCGGCTGGCTTATTATCCTCAGTATCTCCTGCCGGGCCTTTTCGTCCGGCGGCCCGACGTATATTATGAGGTCTAGCCTCCCGGGCCGGAGCAAAGAAGTGTCGATGAGGTCAGGCCGGTTGGTTATCCCGATCACTACCACGCCGGCGCTGCCAGAGTCGTCCATCTCTGTCAGTATCTGGCTCAGCACCCGCTCGTTGCCCGACATGTCCTCTTCCTGCCCCCTAGGCCTAGCGAGCGAGTCCAGCTCGTCAAACACCACGATGCAGGGCGACGACGCCTTGGCCTTTCGGAATATTTCGCGTATGGCCTTTTCAGACTCGCCGACCCACTTGCTCAGCACCTCGGGGCCGCGGACGACGATGATGTTGGCGCTGCTCTGGGTGGCAAGCGCCTTTGCCAACAGCGTCTTGCCTGTGCCCGGCGGTCCGTAGAGCAGCGCCCCACGAGGAGGCCTGATGCCCATCTTGGCAAACTTGTCCGGCTCCCTGATCGCCGTGATGAGGTTGTCGTGCAGGGTGCGCTTTGCCTCGTACAGGCCGCCGACTTCGTTCCACTTTACACGGGCGACTTCGACGTAGAACTCCCTCATGGCAGTCGGGATTATCTCC
This sequence comes from Nitrososphaera sp., assembly GCA_035760305.1. GTDB lineage: Archaea > Thermoproteota > Nitrososphaeria > Nitrososphaerales > Nitrososphaeraceae > Nitrososphaera. The sequence continues at coordinate 8,212 of DASTTF010000080.1, read as the reverse complement.
TTCATGCCTTCCTTGAAGTCGCGGTTGGTGATTACCATGCCCTCCAGGATCTCCGGCGATATCTTTTCGCCTTCAAGGTCTATCTCGGGCAGGTAGCGCCTGAGGGCCTTCATGGCCGCCTCCCTGCAGAGCGACTTGATGTCCGCGCCCGTGTACCCGTGCAGCTCGGACGCGAGGTCCTGCAGGTCGATGTCCTCAGAGAGCGGCATGCCTCTGGTGTGGATCTGCAGTATCTCTAGCCTGCCCTCCGCGTTTGGAACGCCAACCTCTATCTCCCTGTCAAACCGGCCGGGGCGCCTGAGGGCTGGGTCGAGGCTTTCCGGCCTGTTGGTGGCGCCGAGCACGATGACCTGCCCCCTTTCGGACATGCCGTCCATCAGCGCCAAGAGCTGCGCCACGACGCGCTTTTCAACGTCTCCAAACGCCTCCTCCCTTTTCGGGGCGATCGCGTCGATCTCGTCGATGAATATTATGCTCGGCGACGACTCGCGAGCTTCCTTGAAGATGTCGCGCAGCCTCGCCTCTGTTTCGCCGTAGTACTTGTTCATGATCTCCGGGCCGTTTATTATGAAAAAGTTCGCCTCCGACTCTGACGCGAGCGCCTTTGCGATAAGCGTCTTGCCACATCCGGGCGAACCGTACATCAGGATACCGCTGTGGGGCTCTATGCCCAGCCTTGCAAAGACTTCGGGGTGGCGCATCGGGAGCTCCACTATCTCGCGCAGGCGCTTTATCTGCTCCTTCATGCCCCCGATCTCCTCGTAGGTCACGCGCGGCTTTCTGTCGGTCGTGATCTCGGCCATTATCGTGAGCTTGCTCGGCCGCTCTATCCTCACGATGCCCTTTGGCATGACCCTCTCGACCTTGAAATCCATCTGGTTGCCGAGGATCACCACCGAAATCTCGTCGCCTTCGCTCACGGGGTAGCCCTTGAGCCTGTTCTTTACAAAGTCGCAAAACTCCTTGTCGACTGTGATGCTGCTGTCACCCAGCGGCATCAGAGTCACGCTCTTTGCCTGCTTGCAGTCGATCCTTCTGACCTGCAGGAGGTCGTTCAGCCCGACGCCGGCGTTATTCCTTGTCTGGCCGTCTATCCTGACAATGTCGTCCTCCTTTTCCTCCTCGTCGGCCGGCCACGCCGTGACTGCCGTGCTGCGCTTGCCGAGAAGCTCGACTACTTCGCCGGACTGTATTCGGAGGTGCTCCATGTAGCGCAGATCAATCCTTGCGCGCCGCTTGCCTACGTCGCGGTGCTTGGCCTCGGCTACCCTGAGCTGGACTGGCGACGACTCGTCGCTCCCGGCGCGCACCTTTTTCAAACTCTAGCCTCCGGCAAAGTGTCACTTCATTTTAACGGACTGCCTGCTGATGTTCATCACTTCGATCTCGCCGACTCCCTCGATGTTCTTGATAGAGTCTTCGAGCTTGTCCATCTGGCCTTCCGCGTCTTCGAGCACAAAGTCGCCGACGACGGCCTTCAGCCCGAATGCGATCGGCTCTATCGCGTGGCCCTTCATCTCCATCCCTTCGGGCATGGAACTTTTCATCGAATTGACGACGTTGTCAAGGTTGGATTCGGCGTCTGCAGGCATTATCCTTATTCTGGCTACCAGCCGGGCCATGTCTATGGGCCCTCAAAGCCGCAGCCTACGCACTTGTAGGCCCTGGCAAACTCGCGGCACGACTCGCAGCGCCACAACAGGACATAGCCACAACTTGGACAGTAATACTTGACGCATTCATCGTTAGGCATGATCGGCCTGCTGCATGACGTGCAGACCGGCAACTGCAATGGCTTGGACATACGTGCTCACTTCCGGTCAACCGAATTTATATCTTGCTTAGCTGCCGTCGATCAGGCGCCTGATCTCGTTGCCAAGCAGCGCCTTGGCCATCCTGGCGGCACTCTTTGCCCCGAGGATCTTGGCCAGCGCGGCAGAGTGAAAGTCAAAGTCGCCGCCGGCCGCCGCTTCTTCAAGTTTCTCCGGCGGCACCGCGGCAAACAGCCCGTCTATGGCCCTGTTGTCCAGCCGCTCTAGGAGCTTTCTCGCAAGCAGCATCTTTTCAAACTCTGCTCCAAACATCGACAGCCAGCCCTTCCTGTATTGTTCAAGCAGGCTGTCATCGTTTTTCCCGGCAGCCTCGACCACCGCCCGGCCGGCGAGCACGCCCCCCATGCCGCAGGTATAGATCCCGCCTGCAGTAGTCGGCTTGCTCTGGCCTGCCGCGTCGCCCACTGTTATCGTCCTGCCGGAGACGAAATTTTCCTCCGGGCCGTTTACCCAGATCGGGGCGTACACCTTGCGCACAATCGAGCACTTGCCCTTGCCTTCGATGTACGACTGGAGCGCGCCTGCCGCGTTGATGCCCCTGCCGGCGACGCCGACTTTTCCACTGCCCTGCGCAGTCGGGATTATCCACGCGAAAAAGCCGGGGTAGCGCTGGCTGTCAAACGCGACTTCGATGGTGTCGCGCTCTATCCAAGGCGCGTAGACTTCGTACTGGGCCGACTGCAAGACGCCCTCCCTGTTCCTGGCGATCATCGACGCGACGCCCCGCGCGTCGACAAAGTATTTGCACGCAAGGTCGCCTTCGGAAGTCTTTACCAGATATTCTGCATCGTCTTTGGCAAACGACCGCATCGCGCACTTTACCCTGATTTCGGCGCCCAGCTTTTGCGCCTGAAATGCGATCTGCTTGTCGAGCGCACGCCGGTCAAGCACCATCACCTTCTGCTTTTCAGCACTGATCTCAAAGCCCTTGGAGGGCGACAGGATCCTTGCCCTTGCTATCTTGGCGTTCTCGACCGCGCCGGCGTCCGGCACGATGCCGAGGTTGCGCATGCCTGAAATGCTCACGAGGCCGCCGCAGTGCTCCGGCGTCCCTATCTCAGAGTCCTCTTCAAGCACCGAGACTGAGAGGCCGCCGGCCGCCGCCTCACGCGCCGCAAGTAGGCCGGAAACGCTCCCGCCTGCAACTATTACGTCATAGCCCGGCATCTCGCAAAAGACCAGCAATGTATTTTTCACTCTCTTAATTAAACTATGGCTGAGCGCTAGTGGAGTTCAAGCAGGTAATGGTGGTAAGGCGGGACCTCGGAATGGGGACGGGCAAGATAGCAGCGCAGGTGGCGCACGCCGCGGTGATGAGCGCAGAAAAGACAAAGGCGCAAAAGAGGGAATGGTTCGACGCGTGGTTTCACGCCGGCCAGGCAAAGGTGGTGGTGAAGGTGCAGGGCATGGACGAGCTGATGGAGGTAAGAAAGCGCGCAGAAAGCCTCAGGCTGCCGGTCGTCCAGGTGCAGGACAGCGGGCTGACCCAGATACCGCCGGGCACGACAACCTGCATTGGGATAGGCCCGGCGCCGGCAGATCTGGTGGACAAGGTGACCAGCGGCCTGAAGCTGCTCTAGCGCCTGCTCACGAGCAGGATCCCGAAGATTATCAGGCCGGTCGCAATCCCCTGAAAGACGCTTATCGATTCGCCAAGCGCGATCGCCGCGATGACTATGCCAAATATCGGAGTCATTGAAAACACCGACATTGTCTTTACCGTCCCTATCCTCTTGATGCCCTGCAAAAAGAGCAAGAGCGCGCCGCCAAAACCTGATATGGACATTCCTACAATAATGAGCCACAGGTCCGGCTCGATTCCTGCTATCGCGCTGCCCCTGCCCAGCGCGAGCGCAGCCGCAAGCATGACGAGGCCGCCGGCAAGCGACTTGACCATCGCTATCTTGGCCGGGCTCGCGTTTGTGGTGAGGCGCCTGCTGACGTTGTTGTCGATCGCCCACATGAACATCGCCGCCAGTATCATCAGGTTGCCGGCGTTGAACTGGAGTATCGTCTCTGACAGCTTCAGGTCGGTGGTGGCTATGAAAAGCCCGATCACGACCATGACCACCGCAAGCAGCCCGACCCTGCCGTGCGGCTTTTCCCCGAAAAATATCGCGGACAGGATTATCGTGAACACGATCTCGCCGTTTGTCAGTATCGCCGCGTCGGAGGCGCCTGTCTGCTGGAGGCCGTAGAGCAGGAGCACCGGTGCGGCCACCGCGCCAAAGGCTGTTATTATCGCGAGGTAGTAATAGTCGCGCCTTGTGTCGAACCTGAACGACGCCCTTGCAAACGGGATCAGGCCGAGCCCTGCAATGGTGTAGACCACGGCCGACAGCGCGAGCGGATCAACAGTAGCGAGCGGGACCTTTGCCAGGGTAAACACAGAGCCGAACAGCGCAGAAGCGAACAATACCGACAGGTAGCCTGCCAATGCATGCTGCCTGTGGCCCTGTGTTTTTTCTGCAGCCAACGGGGCAACTACAACTGAAATGGTATTTCTGTCTATGCCACCGGCACTAGAGATATATGGTGGAAAACAGGTTTTTCTCATCGTGCCAAGATCCTCCCGTGGCTCCCGCTCATCGTCGTCCAAAAAGATCATTGCTTATGCGATGATCGGGATACTCGCAGTCGCCGCGGTCTCTATTACAGTTTTTGCGCGCCCGCCTGCATCCCCGACAAACCCAAACAACGAAGCGGAGGCGTTGCAGAGGTTCGAGCAGCAGTGGTGCGGGCCGGACGCAAGCCCCAACACCAGTGCATTTGTTACGGAATTTGTGCTGCCTTCAGAATGCGAAATGCCTGTCGGAATGGCTGTCGACTCTGGACAGGTGTGGTACGTGTCTGCAAAGCACGGCCTCCTTGGCAGCTACAATGCCGCCGAAAACAATTTCGACGAATACACCATTCCTGAATGGCCTACACGCGAACAGCCGTTCACCGCCGTTCCTTCGTGGCTTATGTCGTGGGCGGTCAAGACCGACGCCAGCGGCAACGTATGGTTCACGGACCAGAACAATGCGATCTGGAGGTTCAACCCGGACTCCGAGTCCTTTGACAAATTCCCGGTCCCTGCAAAGTACCCTTCCTCGATGGGCTTTGACGCAGACGGCGACATCTACTTTATTGGGATAAGTTCAAAGTCTCTCTACTTTGGCGATGTGTCCATGATGATGGCCGGGACTTCAGACGGCTTTACGGAAATCCCGCTCCCGCTTGACGGCTTTTCCGGGATCAACCCAAACCTCGTTACTTCTGGATCCTTGGTGGTGGACAACAAAAGAAACGACGTGTGGGTTTCGCTACTTGCCTTCCAGCAGAAGGGCCAGCTCTTCCAGTACGATGTTGACGCAGGCGAGGTCGTCAACACGGTCGACCTGCCGGCCGACCTCAGCTCGCCGGTAGGCGCCGCGCTCGACGACTCGGGCAGCCTGTGGGTCGCAGACCACGGCACGAGCACGTTCTTCAGGTACGACCCTGCGCAGGACAGCATAACAAAGTTCGTGACGTCAGTCGCGTCGCCCAAGATCTACGGCGGCACGACGCCTGCAAACGCCTACACTCTGCCGTACTGGGTTGAAAAAGGCCCCGACGGGTCGCTGTGGTTCAACGAGCACACGGGCAACAAGATCGCCCGCTTTGACCCGGAGGAGCTGACGCTTGCAGAGTACTGGATTCCGTCGCAGAACCGGAACTGGGCATTCTGCCCGCCAGACGCGCCTACCTGCGGCATCGCAAACGCCATGCAGTTTGCTGTGGGGCAGGATCACGTGTGGTTCTCGGAATGGACGGAAAACAAGATCGCTAGGCTGGACGCCGCAAAGCAGGTTCCGCTTGCAGTCTCTGCGCCAGAAGAGATCACGGTGGCAAGGGGAGACAGCGCGGAGATCAGGATCACGATAGACGCGCCGGGCGACTTTGCCGGTCAGATGATGGCGGCCAGCACGTTCACGCCAACCGGCGCGCTAGGAAATTCGTCAGGGATATTCAGCGAAGAGTCGGTTTCAATATCCGGAGGATCAAAGCAGGTGTCATACACCTTCACGGCGGCCGAAGACCTCGCGGCGGGGCAGTACATGATAATGGTGGGCGCAGGCAACGACGACGTGTCGCTCATCAAGGCGGTCAGGGTCAACATAGTCTAATGATCGCCTGATTCCCGTTCTATGGTTGTACCAATGAGCTTAAATCTGCCCAGAGCAGACACTTGCTGTGAATTCTCTACAGTTAATGCAGTTTGGCCCTTTCCCCCTCCGGATCATGCTGGGGATAACTTTTCTTATACACCGCGTGCCCAGCCTGGCAGACTTTGGGATGGTGCAGGGGTTCGTTGGCAACAACCTCGGCCTGCCGCCAGAAGTGGCGTACGTCGTGGCAACCCTGGAAATCGGCGGCGCGATAGCCATGTTCGCCGGGATAATCACGAGGATAACCGCCGTGCTCTACATAATCCTGATGCTGTCCACGAGCCTCGTGGTAAAGCTGTCGCGTGGATTTCTCGGCGGCTTTGAAGTCGACCTGCTGCTCCTTGTAATGGCAGTCAGCCTGCTTGTCACCGGCCCGGGAAGGATCTCCATCGAGTGGGATGTGCTCAAGAGGGAGATCTGGCCGAGGGGCAGGTCGCTGGTGCCGGCACCCGCGCCAAAGGCCTAGTGGCCGTTCAGGATGACAACGCCGGGCATCTCGTCGCCTGCGAGGTAGCGTAGCGCCGCGCCGCCCCCGGTCGACACGTGGCTCACCTCATTTTCCGCCACGCCGGACTTTTTCATCGCCTCTAGAGTGTCGCCTCCGCCGATCAGAGTCTTGCTCCCGCGCCAGAACGCGAGGGCCATGCTCTTGGCAATGTTTGCAGTGCCGTTTGAAAACGCCCTTATCTCAAACATGCCCATCGGCCCGTTCCAGAACACGGTCCCGCCGCCGTTGCCGCCCACCTCAGCCGAATAGCGCTCTATCGTCTCGTTGCCGATGTCAAAGCCGGACATGCCGGTGGGTATGTCTCCCCTGACCATCGTGACTGAGGTGTCGCTTGGCGAGCTGGCGCATACGTGGTCGGTCGGGAGAACTATCTTGTCGCCGTAGGTTGACAGCGCCTTGGTGACCCACGGCAGCCGCTCCTCGTCAATGAGGGAGTTGCCCGTCTTTACGCCTTTGGCCTTGAGGAACGTGTACGCCGCTGCGCCGCCTATCATGACCTTGTCGGCCTTTGGCAGCAGGTGCTCGAGAGCGCCTATCTTGTCCTTTATCTTTACTCCGCCGACTACGAATGTAAAGGGCTTGCTCGGGTTCTCCCTTATCATCGACAGGTATTCCACCTCCTTGCTCAGGTTAAAGCCGGCGAGCCGGGTGTCAAAGAGCCACGCCGCGCCGTAGGTGGAGGAATGCTTCCTGTGCGAGGTGCTGAAGGCGTCGTTGACGTAAACGTCAGCGAGCGCCGCGAGCTGCTTGCTGAACTCGGGGTCGTTCAGCTCCTCCTCCTTGTGGAAGCGCAGGTTTTCGAGCAAAAGTATGTCGCCGTTGCCCATCTTGCCTATTTCCTCCTCTACCTCAAAGCCGACGCAGTCGTCCACAAAGCGTATCGGGGGGCGCGACCTGCCGACAATGTCAGAGAGGCGCTTTGCCACCGGGGCGAGCGAATACTGCCTGTCCCGCCCGTCTGGCCTGCCGAGGTGCGACGCGAGTATCACCTTTGCGCCGCGCTTTGTCAGATATTCGATGGTCGGGAGAGACATCCTGATCCTGTAATCCTCACCCACCGCGCCGTTGTTCACGCTGACGTTAAAGTCGACTCTGACGAGCACCCTTTTTCCATCAAACTGCGAGTCCGGCAGGCTGGCAATAGTTCTAAGGGGCAACTGGACGATCGGTAATTTGGTTGGGTTTAATTTATCTTTATAAGAAGAGAGCTTCAGAAATGAGCTCCTGTCGGTACATTTCACACGATGTTAAATACGTCGAGTTGGTAAAGCCTGCAGGATGACGGTTTTCCGGGTTCTTACTTTCTGAAAATGCGCATAGTAATATTGGCAGCTATTACGGAAACAACAGACAATATTGCAACAATTCCCCACTCTTGCAAATCCAGCGGATGAAGTTCAAACACGTCGCTTAAAGGCTCCACGTAGATTGCTACAAACAGCAGTCCCAGCGACAGTGCAATTGCGCCGACCAGCGGCCTGTTTACCGCAACCGATTTGTCGATAATCCTCTTTAAAGTCGAAGAGTAGTTCAACACGTGCCACGTCTGGGCGAGGCTGAGCGTAGAGAACGCCATTGTTTGAGCCACCGCTTGCTCGTCTGAATCTGACAGCGCCCACACAAAGACAGCTATAGCAGCCGCTGTCATGAATGATGATTGTATGCATATGTCAAGCCAC
>DASTTF010000079.1:0-9001 GCA_035760305.1 Nitrososphaera sp. | reverse complement strand
ACCGCGATTACCTTTGACTCCTGCTGCAGCTGCCTTATCCGGTCGATGATCTTTGGGATCATGGCCCCCTCTACCCCGAGGGCGCTGCCGCCAAACTTGGCAACCGTGATGGAAGTCATGAGTATCTGAAAGTTGCAGGCTATTCCATATATTAAAGATAGGGCAATCGTAGAAGGGCATCTCATAAATACAGCATGATCGATACAAGAGAGAAATTGAGCGACGACGCCTGCATCCGGTGCGGCAGTAAAATGGTGCACACCGGCTTTAAAATCTACAGGTGCCTTCAGTGCGGGCACGAAGAAAAGCCGGAAGACTTGATGTAGAGTTTGAGCCTTTGGCTGCTAGCTGTCCAGCGTGTCCACGCAGGCCTTGCAGTAGTATTCTATCTTGCTTATCTTGTCCATGTCCCACACGACCCTGTAGTGGGCCACCCCGTCGCAGACCCTGCACCGGGCCGTGCGGGGCTTGTTGCTGTAATACGACGACGTAGGTATTGTGATGGTCTTGGCAAAGTATTCGACTGTCCTGCTCTTGCTGCTCCTCTTCACGGCGCTCCGATCCCATACTTAGCTTGCAAGTGGATAAATATCTGTGTATTCTATCTATAAGTGGCATATGGTCGAGGACAGCGCAGAAGAGAAGTTTTTCCGTGAGAACTATGCCCAGGAACTGAAGGGGAAGAAGAAGGACCCTGAACTGGACGAGGAAAGGAAGAAGGTGAAGCAGCAGGCAATGAAGACGCCGGGCCGGAGGGGGGAGCAGATAAAGCACGAGGAGATTGACAGGGAGATCGTCCGGCGCTACGGGCTGAAACGCGACGGGAAGAAATAGGCCGTACCAATCCAGCGTTTATATTGAAGATAGCCCCACGTTCACTTACTAATGTCATACGGCGAAAGACGTTTCGGTGGTGGCGGAGGAGGAAGCCGCTTCGGTGGCGGTAACTTTGGTCCAAAACCAGTAGAAGTAGGAAAGGAATACGACGTGCAAATTACGGAAACGAGCAGGAAAGGCGACGGCATTGCCAGAGTACAGGGATTTGTAATCTTTGTGAAGGACGGCAAAGTTGGCCAAACCAGCAAAATCAAGGTCACCAACGTCGGTGCCAGATTTGCTACAGCAGAACTAGTGCAGCAATAAATCCCCGAACAATGTGGCAACTGCCTTATGGAAAGTACCACAGATGTTTTTTCTATCCATCCTGCCGTGTAATGTCAATTATTGCTGCCCGCGCTCCAAAAGTAAGCATACACTTTTAACCCACTCGCGCAGAGCTGTACTCGGTTTTTAGCTTAGGCAAAAGAAGAGTCCTTAACGAATCAGCCCTTAAAGAGATGGTAATGCCCGGCGAGGGCCAGATGTTTGGCAGGGTGGTAAAGCTGGTCGGCGGCGACAACATCATCGTAAAGTGCACCGACGGCAAGGTGAGGACCTGCCGGATCAGGGGCAAAATAAAGAGAAGGATGTGGATCAGGGACAACGACCTGGTGCTGATCGCGCCGTGGGATTTCCAGTCGGACAAGGCCGACATCATCTGGCGCTACATATCTGCTCACGCGGAAAAGATCAAGGCGGACGGCCACCTGACCGGCCTTAACGAATAATCTACCTATTGCGCGGGCGCATGTTTCCCGAGTTTTGCGGAAAAGTTTTTCTTGGCGGGGGCGCGTCGTTTTCGTGCCCGGGATGGGACCGGATGTGGCTCCAGTATTCCGAGTTTGTTATCGCCTCCTTGCAAACAGGGCAGTTGGCGTGGCCGCATTTATGGTGACCTGTAAAGTTGGGGTGTATAGTTAGATGGCATGTAGCACATTGTTCCAAGGTCTCTCATCTTATAGTAAGGCACCCCAAATTAGTACTTTTGGTATAATGAATCAGGAAAATCCTTATTCTGGCTGCGACAACGATCACGTGCATTGACAGCGGCGGGGCAGGACGAGCACATAATAAAATGCAACTACTGCGGGCGCGACCTGATAGTGATGGACAACGTCAACAACGGAGTCGCCTTCCTCAGCCACCTGAAGAACGACCACGGCATTTTCTACACGCCGCAGCGGATGACGGAAACAAAAGTGAAAAAGCGCACCGACACCAAGCAGGCGTTTGCGCCGGAATAGCTGGCGTGTTACTTTCGCTATTGTTAAATAGTCGTGCTCTGCACCTAAGCTTCGTGGCAAAGAAGAAAGCCGGCAGCAAGAAGAAACCAAAGAAGAAGTAACGCGCAGGTCGTGCAGTAATTTTTCTGCACCTGCTTCCTTTTTCCAATTTTAAGAAAAACCCTACATTCTTATAGTTCACGCACTGCTAGCTAATGATGCAAAGAGTTTTTTCCGCGATCAGGGCTTACAATAACAACGTCTCAAACGCCCCCAGGGCATGCAAAGAGTGCGGCCAGCCGGCCACAAAGGACGCCCTGTTTGACGTGGGCAACGGGATCGCAGTCATTGAGAGATACTGCGACCAGTGCGCGGAAACTGTAAGCAGGAGTTCTGCGTAGACATGAGTTTCAGGAACTCTGTTCAGCCCCGCGTCGGCTCTGGCGCCCCGAAAAACGAGCAGGAGAGGACCATCAGCGACCGCGACGGCGCGCCGCACCTAGAATATTTCATGAACGGTAGCTGGCGCCACAGCACCGCAAGGTGCAAGCTCCGGGTAAACAAGGCCTGCAACAAGTAGCAGGCTGAATTTACAGCCGTGGGTAATACGTAGGATATATCTGGTTAGAGCCGCTTACAGTCAGGCCCGGCCGCGGACCGCCGCCAATGACATAGATCTCATTGTCCACGGTCACCGCGGCAAGGCCGTGGCGCGCGTCAGGCATGGGAGTTGCAGAAACCCACCTGTCAGTCACTGGATGATAGCTTTCGTTATTGCTAAAAGTGCCGGCGGGACTTTCGCCGCCAAACACATAGATGTTGCCATCGGCATCGGACGACGCGGCGGCAAGCCCGCCTCTCTTTGACGGCATCGGCGCTAACTTTGTCCAGTTGTCCTGCAGCGCATCATACATCTCGTTGGAATCAAGGTTGGACGACAGGCCGTCGATCCTGCCGCCAATGACGTACAGCCTGTCGTAAAGCACCGCCGAAGCAAGATGCTGGCGCGGAGTGGGCATGGGCGCTTTTTGCGCCCAGCCGTTTGTTTCTGGATCGTACGCTTCGTTTGTCGCAAGCGGGAATGCAGGAAAGCCAAAGCTGGAATTTACGCCGCTCACTGCATAGAGGGTGCCGTTTACAAAGTTGGCAGCAAGCGCTCCCCGCGCTGTTGGCATCGGGGCGAGCTCCTGCCAGCTGTCCGCCTGCGGGTCGTAGGCCAGCAGCTTGTCTGTAGGCTCGTTGTCTGCAAGGTAGCCGCCGACGACATACAGGGTCCCGTTGTACGACGCCGCTGCGGCGTGGTGCAGAGGCCATGGCAGCGGTTCAGAGGCATTCCACTGATCAGCCTGCGGATCATAAACTTCCACGGTTGAGACGGCCCGGCCGCGCTGGTCAAAGCCGCCGATTATGTAGATCTTGCCGCCAACCGCCGCGCCTGCAACTTCGGTCCTGGGAGTGGGCATCGGCTTGCCTTCGGACCAGGCAGAAGGCGATGAGATTGGTTCCGGCAGGGTGCTGGTGCCGGTCTGGATGACATTCTGTGTGAACGCCACGGCAGCAAGCGCGATGGCGGCCGCTATGCCTGCTATGACGGCAATAGTGCGGCGCGCAGCCATGCGGAATATAGCACTACTATGCTAATTAAGTTTCAAAGCAGCGTGGAGATTATTTTCGCCGCCCTTTCCGCGCCGCCCGCATCCGCCGCGCCGTTCCTGTGGCCAACCTTTTCTTCGATCAACGAGTCAAGCCGGAAAATGTCCTCGTACTTGTAACCTAGGCGCGCGGCTCCCTCCTCCTGCTCAAAGTGGCCCTTTATCGGGATAAAGATGCCCGGCGTGCCGTACGCCAGCGATTCGTCCATGGTAGACCTGCCGGCCAGCGAAATCACGAGATCGCCGGCATAGATCAGCTCATGCAGGTTGTCCACAAACCCGGGGTTGCGGTAGCCTGGCGAATCTGGCAGTCTGATCGACGGACCGGACACTATGACAAGCTCGCTGTCCAGCCTGGAACCGAGCCGGCTGTGCGCCTCGATCGCTTTTTCAATAAGGTATTTTCCGGCGTCGGTTCCCCCCGTGCTCACAACGATCGTGTTTTTGTGAAAGCCAAACCGCCTGCGCAGCGTTTCGCGGTCCGCGCCTGCTTCTCTCACTATCGGCCCCACGTGGCGGACGTTGCCGATGTCGCCGCCGGTATCTGGAATGATCACGCAGTCGCACGCTTGCATCATTTTCTGCATCGACCTGTTCATCTTTTTCTCCACCACTGACGCGGGGCCGCTCGTGAAATGCGTCTCTGTCACGTCGGTTATCAGCACGCGCCTGCGGCCCATCTCCTCGCCAACTGCGATTGAAGCGAAATCCTCGTCGCTCACGATCAGCCCGCCGCTCTTTTCCAGGATTTCTTTTGCTATCACCTTGCACTTTTTGTAGTACGAATAATAGCCCATGAGCCACCTGAACGAGCGCTGGAGCCGGCCGGATTCCACGACGAACTTTTCCGGCTGGTAGACGTTCATCGTGCTGTAGCCTTTATTTGCGATCAGGCCCGCGGCGCCTTCGCCGCTGACAAAATTGATGTCTGTTTTCAGTTTCTCCGCGATCGCAACATCGCGGGTCGCGTGGCCAAGCCCGATCGGGCTCGTGAAAAAAGTGATCACGTCGTGATCAGCTTTACGTGGTCCATTTTTTTGTTCGACTGGAACTTTTTGGTCATGTCCTTTATCTCCTCCGCGTCGCCCTTTAGCAGGAAAATTTCAAGGCACCTGTCGCCGTCGATCTTGTTGTGGATGTGCGTCGTGATCAGCTTGTCGTAGCCGTGCCCCATCTCTGTCACCTGGTCGTCGGACTTTTCGTCGTGTATCGCCAGCAGCACCGCGAAAAGGTAGCCCGACAGGTTCTGCCGGTCCTTTTCTTCGGCAAGCAGGTTCCGGATGCCGGCCCTCACAATTTCTGACCTGCCGGAAAAGCCGAGGGCCTTTTGCAGCTTGTCCACTTCGGTCAATATGTCCTCGTTGAGCGAAACGCTGACTATGGTCAACGCTCTTGGATATTATTAAGATGTTTATAAGTAATTCCATAGTTGTTATTAACATAGATATATATTCTTAATAACATATGATGATGACGTGAACCAGAGCCGGGTCGCCCTTGCGGCCATCGCCGTCGTAATCCCGCTCGCCATGCTGGCCACTCTTTACACCGACAGGCCGGCGCAGCAAGACAGCGGCGCGCAGGAAAAAACCATTGTCGTCGCGTCGTTCTACCCGCTCTACGAATTTGCCGCCCATGTCGGCGGCGACAGGGCCGAAGTGTCGAGCCTGGTGCCGGCAGGGATAGAGCCCCACGACTGGGAGCCCACGGCGCAGGACAAGCAGAGGGTGCAGTCATCCGACATGCTGGTGATCAACGGCGCAGGCTTTGAAAGCTGGGCCGGCGACATGGAAGCCAAGCTCATTGTCGACACGAGCGATGGCATCGAGCTCGAGCACGAAGAAGTAGAAGACGAGCACGGCCACGAAGGCGGTGTCAACCCGCACATATGGCTCGATCCTATATTGGCAAAGCATCAGGTGGAAAAGATCCGCGACGCAATGATCATCGCTGACCCGGAAAATGCGGATTATTACAACGAAAACGCCGCCGCGTTTGCCGCAGAGCTGGACCAGCTTGACGCCTTTGCAAGGCTAGAGCTTGCCGGCTGCGAAAAGTCAGACTTTATCGCGTTCCACGACGCGTTTGCACACTTTGCAGAGCGGTACGGCCTGGAGCAGCACAGCATCCACGGCGTTTCGCCAGAAGGAGAGATACTGCCCCAGAGGCTGCAGGAAGTAATCGAGCTTGCAGGCGATCTATACTTGGACGTCATTTATGCCGAGGACCTGATCGACAGCCGCCTGGCAGACACCATCGCCGGCGAAATCCCGGGCGGCAGAGTGCTCGTGCTCAGCCCCATCGAAGGCATCGACCGCGAGGAACAGGCGGCCGGCGTGGGCTATATTGAGAAGATGGAGCAAAACATTGCAAACCTGAAGGTGGGGCTGGGATGCAGGTAGTCGAGATCAGCGGCCTCTCGTACACGTATTCCGGCAGCCTAGTGCTGGACAGCATTTCGTTCTCGATAAGCGAGGGCGACCTGCTGGGCATGATTGGCCCAAACGGCGCTGGCAAGACTACGCTCTTTTCCTGCATGCTCGGGCTTCTCGACGGCTACGCCGGCACGATCAAGATCTTTGGCCAAGACATCAAGAAAGACAGCAAGGCCCTGAAAAGTATAGGGTACATTCCGCAGAGAAAAACCATCGATCAGAACTTTCCGGCGACAGTCGAGGAAATAGTGTCGCTTGGCATCACGAGCGAAGGGGTTTCCGCAGAAAAAATAGCTGCCGCGCTCGACACTGTCGACCTGCTCGCGCAAAAGGACCGGAGGGTGGGCGAGCTCTCCGGCGGCCAGCAGCAGCGCGTGCTCATAGCAAAGGCGCTGGTGAACGACCCAAAGTTGCTCATACTGGACGAGCCGGCGACCGGCGTCGACCTTGAAACGCAGAACAGGTTCTACGCGCTGCTCAAAAAGCTGAACCAAGAGAAAAAGATCACGATAATCTGGGCGTCGCACGACCTCGACGCGGTCAACAGGATTGCCAGCAGCGTTGCGTGCATCAACCGCAGCATGTTCTTCCACGGCGCGACCCACGAGTTCTTTGAAAATTCAAACCTGCTCAAAGCGTATTCAGAGTCCAGCATGCAGGCCCACATGCACCTGCACGACCACGATCACAAGTGATAAAAATGGTTTTTGAAATCCTGGAGTTCGGGTTCATGCAACGGGCGCTCATCGCAGCCGTGGCAGTCGCGATAACGTCTTCGGTGATTGGGCTGTTCCTGGTGCTGAGGCGCAACTCGCTCTTTGGCGACGCGCTCTCTCACGTGGCGTTTGGCGGGATAGCGGTGGGGCTGGTTGCCAACATCTACCCGCTGTGGACCGGCATAGCGTTCTCTGTGCTCGGGGCGATTGGCATCACAAAGCTGCGCCAGTCCGCCAAAATACCGGCCGATGCCACGGTCGCCATACTGCTGTCGTCCGGCCTGGCACTTGGCATACTGCTGGTCAGCGTGGCAGGCGGGTTCACGCTCGACCTGTTCAGCTTTTTGTTCGGAAGCATACTGCTGGTCAGCGTGGAGGACACGCTCGCGATCCTAGCGATGGCCGGCGCGATTCTTGCGATAATAATCCTGCTCTACCGGCAGCTGATGTACGTCACGTTTGACGAAGAGCAGGCAAAGGTTAGCGGCCTGCAGATTTCAAAACTGAACTACCTGTTCGTGGTGCTTGCGAGCGTGTCGGTAATCGTGTCGATGAGGCTCGTCGGCATCCTGCTAGTCTCGGCGCTCATCGTAATCCCCAACATCACCGCGCTCCTCTTTGGCAGGGGCTTCAAGAAGACCGCGCTCATTTCGGTGGGGATGTCGATATTTTCGGTGGTGGCCGGCATCGCGGTGTCGTATGCCGCAAACCTCGCGCCCGCCGGCACCATTGTCCTTGTGTCGACCGCGGTATTCCTTGCCACGCTTGCCGCTAAACACTTTTCAAGGAAACAAATAGTAGAAAAGCTGGAAGCGGCTAAAAGCTAGATGGTAAAATAATGAAGAGGCAGCTCTCAAAAGCCGCCGAAATCCCCGCCGCCAAAGTCGCCACCGCCGAAATCCCCTCCACCATCAGCTCCGGCGCCTCCGTCCTCTGCTCCCGCGGCCCCGCCATCTGCAGCCGCCGCGTCGCCCGCCTGCCCGCTTTCCGCCGGGTTCATGGCCATGCCCATCATCGACATCATGGACATGAAGAACAGCGCGTTCATGATGCCAGAGAACAGCATCAGCGGTATCCACATCCTGTTATTGTCCATGTAACCCTGGAGCTGCTGGGTCTGGCCGTTCTGGTACCACTGCTGCATCTGCTGCGCCTGCTTTTGCAGCTCGACCTTCTTGGTGGTCAGCACCTGCATGCCGGTGTGGCTGACTGCAAACTCCATTTTCTTGCCTCCAAAAAAGCTCTTCTTTTCAGTGCCGATTACCAGCCTCTGCTGCATCAGGTCATTTATGATTAGCTCTACCTCTGGCTTGCTCAGCTTGGTTACTCTTGCAATCTTGTCAACGGTCTTCATTCCTCTCGATATCGCGTCCAGAACCATGAAATGGTTGGGACTTTCGTTGACTCGCACGTTTGACATTTCAATATTAATATGTACAAAGCACTATTTTAAGTATAATATCAGCCTGGCTGCATGCAAGGGGGCTTTTGTTGCAGAGCGGGATTGGCTGGCAGCCAGCAAACATTTTAATTTTAAGGAGTCACTGTCAAGGCTTTTTTCCGTAATATTTGAAGTGAGCTGATTCCAAATTGCAAGACGCACGCGGGCTATTGATTTATGAGGCTTTCTGGATGCCGCCACCGGTTGCTAATTACATCGCCCTTATCAGCGAGACCTAAAAAATCTCATTGATTTTGCTTGCTTCAAAACGGCAATGGCTGCCATTATGGTATGCAATGTCGATCATTGTCTTGTCTGTCTTTCTCCCTAGCGCCCTGATGTCATTTGCCGATGAAGCCGGACAGGGAGATGGGGCAGTCTCTAATGCATTCGTAGACCCATACTTTGGGATAACGATTCAAGAGCCACCTGGTTGGTACAAGGAGGGAGATGACCCGTGGAGCCATGCTGACATAAACCCCTGGCATCTTCCCATGATTCCGATAAAGGAACTTCAACCTACGGCAGTCGACCTGCTAATTGAGGGCAAGAAAACCATGATCCTGGATTTTCAGGCTGACGACGAAACTTCTGCACTAATACGCTTGTCTGTGGAGAAAATACCGTTTGGAATGACCCTTGATCAGTATGCCCA
>DASTTF010000078.1:0-36353 GCA_035760305.1 Nitrososphaera sp. | reverse complement strand
GCGGCATCACGCAGCACATCGGCGCCAGCTTTTTCCCCGTTGAAACGGTCAAGGAGATAACCGGTCCGTTGTACGCACAGCTTGCCAAGGCGGAAACGCCCATACCGGGTCTGCTCGTCATCGACACGCCGGGGCACGAAGTCTTTGCCAACCTGCGCGCACGCGGAGGATCGGCCGCGGACATTGCCATAGTTGTCGTGGACGTCAACAAGGGCTTTGAAGCGCAGACGATGGAAAGCATCGACATTTTGAAAAAGCGCAAGGTTCCCTTTGTGATCGCGCTCAACAAGGTAGACATGGTCTCCGGCTGGCGCAGCTCTATCAGGTTCGTTACCGAAGAAGTGAAAAAACAGGAGGCCAGCGTCCAGACCCTGCTCGACGAAAAGGTTTACACCGTAGTCGGCACGCTCTCCAGGCTCGGCTTCCCTTCTGAAGCTTTCTGGCGCGTCAAGGACTTTACAAGGGAAGTAGCCATAGTGCCCGTCAGCGCAAGGTCGGGGGTCGGGATACCGGAGCTTTTGGCAGTGCTGATCGGGCTGGCCCAGCAGTACCTGGCGAAAAAGCTCGAGCGCCACGAGGGGCCGGCTAGGGGCATCGTGCTCGAATCCAGTGAAGAGATAGGCCTCGGGCCGTCGGCGAACATCATACTTCTTGACGGCACGCTCCACCAGGGCGACAGCATTGTAGTCGGCAAGCGCGACGGCGCAGTCGCCACCAGGATAAAGGCGATGCTCCTGCCAAAGCCGCTCGACGAAATGCGCGACCCCCGGGACAAGTTCAGGCCCGTCACAGAAGTCATCGCCGCCGCAGGCCTGAAAATAACGTCGCCCGAGCTTGAAGGCGTGCTGGCGGGAAGCCCGCTCTATGTCTACGACCAGACAAAGGGCGAGGGAGAACTGGAGCACCTGAAGTCGCTCGTAGAATCCGAGGTAAAGAACGCAATAGTGAGCAATACCGAGACGACCGGCGTCGTTCTGAAATGCGACACCATAGGCTCGCTTGAGGCAATTACTGATCTTTTGAAAAAGGCCAAAGTGCCCATCAGGATGGCAGACATCGGCCACATCACGAGGAGGGACGTAGTCGAGGCGGCCGCGGTGAAGGAGAACGACAGGTATC
This sequence comes from Nitrososphaera sp., assembly GCA_035760305.1. Classification (GTDB taxonomy): domain Archaea; phylum Thermoproteota; class Nitrososphaeria; order Nitrososphaerales; family Nitrososphaeraceae; genus Nitrososphaera. Next base: position 35,234 of record DASTTF010000078.1, on the reverse strand, counting down.
TCGGAGTCGTCCTGGGCTTTAGCGTCAGGGTGCTCGACGACGCGCAGAAAGAGTCGCAGGACCGCGAAGTAAAGATCTTTAACGAGCAGATAATCTACAACCTTGTCCGCAGCTATACCGACTGGGTGACGTACCAGCGCGAGCACGAAGAGTCCATACTGTTCAACGAGCTGCCGCCGGTATGCAAGTTCCAGTTCCTGAAGGGTTTCATCTTTAGGCGAAACGACCCCGCCGTCTTTGGAGCCGAGGTCAAGGTGGGCAGGCTGAAGCAGAAGGTGCTGGTGGTCAACGAGGAAGGCAAGAAGGTCGGGACCGTGCACCAGATACAAGACAGCGGCAAGTCGATCGAAGAAGCTGCAGTAGGCATGCAGATAGCGGTGTCGATAAAAGAGCCGACGATCGGCCGGCAGATAAACGAGGGCGACGTGTTTTACACGGACCTCAACAGCAGACAGGCCAAGCAATTATTGGAAAAGTTCAACCACCGGCTGAACGAAAAGGAAAAGGAGATCCTGAACATGCTCGTTGCTATGAAAAGAAAGGGCGACCCTACGTTTGGGTACCTTTGATCACTGGTATTTTTGCAGCAGGCCTTCCAGGCCCTTTTCGCCGACAGCGCCGACTGCCCGATCGACAGCCTTGCCGTTCATGAACACAATGAACGTCGGGATGGCGTAGACGTCGTAGCGCATCGCGACTCCCTGGTTGTCGTCCACGTTCAGCCTGCCAAACGTGACCTTGCTGCCGTATTTCTTGGCCAGCTTGTCAAATATCGGGAGCATGAACTGGCACGGGCCGCACCATGTCGCCCAAAAGTCCACCAGGACCGGCTTGCTGCCTCCTGCCACTTCGTCAAAGTTCTTTTCTCCGAGTTCGACCAGGTTGCTGCTGGCGGCGTGCATGCTTGCCGTCTTCTTGTCCTCACTCACACTGTAAAAATGAGCTATTTAGTATTTAAGATTTATTGGTTGGCCGCCTGCCTTTACGCCCGGCGCCTTGCAAAGACGAACCACGCCACGCTCGCAATCCCGCCTCCGGCCGCAAGGCCGGCAATGATTGCGAACGTTATCTGGGGCGCGTTGTTCGCGACCACTATTGGCATGACGATTGTCGCTTCGTTGCCCGCAATGTCTGTCGCGACGAGCCTTAGGTCATAATTGCCGTCAGGAATCTCTGTCGTGTCCAGCTTGTATTCGGACATTCCCGTGACGTTCATGCTCTTCCTGTCGCCCATCTGCAAGAGCATGCTCTGAATGTTTGAATCGCCGGCTTCAAGCACTACTGTCGCTGATCCCCTAAGATCCTGAGGGTTTGCATTGGAAAATGAGACAGACGGAGTAGGCTTTATGGTATCAACAATGACTTCGATGTCGCGCGTGGCATGATTTCCTGACGTGTCTTTTCCTTCGATTGAATACTGCTGGGTGCCTTCAAGCTGAACCGCCGGGTTGATAGTCATCGAGGATGACAGGCTTGGCACTATTCGTGCAGTGTCATTACCAAAAAATGGAAAATGTATGCCATCAGCCTCTATGACTCCATTCTTGTCGGTGATGTTCCATAAAACATCAGAAGTCTCTGATATTCCGATCTTGCTTCCCTTCACTTTTTGCAAGTTGCCGCTTGAATCCTGTACAAAGATCTCGATAGATGGCGGAGTGTTGTCGACTTCAAACGCGGACTGGAACGATGTGGTATGGCCCACCAGGTCTGACACGTCTATGTTGAGCGTGTGCGCCCCTTCTGCGAGCGAGCGCGCGTCTATCGTTATGTCAAAGGTCCCGTTGACAAAGTAGGGGCTGACAGGCTCGCCGCCGTCTATCGTGTACCTGTAGCCGGCAAGGTTCTTCTCGGTAATGGCGACAGAGATGCTGTGCTCCTTGTTCTCCCCGACGTATTTCGGCAGGTTTATGCTTATCGCCGGGGCGTCGTCGTCGGGCAGCAGCGTGGAGAACTTTGCCTCCACCTGCACCGGCTCGTACAGGCTGTTTCCGTGGAAGACGGTGTTGTGAAGGAGGACTGAGTAGACGCCCGTGCCGTTCACCGGGACGTGCATGACCGTCGCGTTTTCGCCGGCGTTCTGGCTAAAGTAGAACGCGCCCCCCTCGCTAAACGAAGTGGTGCCGAGCCAGTCGTTGCTGGGCCACCCGGAAAAGATCTGGAACACGCCTGACGGCACGCTTGACGCCACCATCCGGCCGTCAGGCCCAAAGGCCATCGCGCTGATGCTGGTAGAGTTGTGCGGCCACGATATTCTCAGGGCCATTGAAGTGATTGTGCTGTCCTCGACCGCGAAATAGTACGACCTCCAGTCGCCGGCGGAGTACCTCGAAGTCATGTCGAACAGGCCGCCCACGTAGCCGTTTGGCCGCAGGCCGAGGTCCCGCTCGCCCGCCTGCGGATCTGGCACGGCCACCACCGGCACGTCCTTTGGCACGGGGCTGCTGGTGACCACATAGCTCACCGGCATGACCGTCGCGCTGTCCTGGCCTGCGCGCTCTACCAGTATCAAGCCATAGTAAATGCCCGGAAGCGTTTCCCTGGCGACGTCGATCGTCGCGGTGATTTCCTCCTTGCCGTTTGGATCGAGCGCCAGCGACACCTTGCCGCCTTCTGCCCTGTCAAGCGTTATCGCGGGGTTTGGCTGCCTCTCGTAAAACTCGATCGTGAGCGTATAGTTCATCGCAGTCGAGTTTATCCCCCTGTCGCCCTGCCAGAACGAGAACACCGCCGGGACTGGGTAGACGCCCAGCAGCGGAGTGTTTTCGAATTTTTCGGCAGGGTCAGATATCCTGAGCTCCTGCACCGTGCCCCACGAGCCGCCCCTGTTTACCATCGAGGTCTCGGTGTACGACACCTCCCCGTCGCCGTCGCCGTCTGCCCAGTCGTAGGCGTAGAGGGAAGCTATGCGCAGGTGGTCGGCGTAGACTTCGGTCGCGTTCATGAAGCTTTCAAACGGGAAGGTGGCCCTTGCGACCATCAGGTCCGCGCCGTCCGGTATACCACCCATTTCGTCAATGTCGTAGTAGTTTGGAACGTAGTCGAATTCTTCCGAGTCGTGCACGGGATCCGTTTCAAACGGGCGTGTCGCGTTGCGTATCTCGTACCTTGCAACGAGCTTTTCTATCGCGGCGGTGATCTCCACTTCAACGCCTTTATCCGACGGGTTCTCGATCACGATTTCCGTCGAGGCAGACTCGCCCTGCCCGACGTGGCCGGCGAACCACCGGGAATCCCTGAATTTCGCGTCCAACCTCTCTCCGACGTCCTGCCCGCCCTCGATTATGCCGAGCGCGTTGTTGTAAGAGTTGATTGCGCCGGACATGACGGACAGGACGTTTGGAACCGTGTCTTCGGTGTATGTGGAAAGGCCGCCCTCGCCCTCTGCAAGGCCGACTGCGGCCAGCGCGTCGACCCTGCCGGCGCCCTGCACGAACGGGTCGTTCTTCAGGTCCACCGCGGATGACATCAGTATCGTCTTGACTTCAAACGGGTCTGGCTCTATGCCCTGCGTGCGGAGGTCTTCGATCACGAGCGCCGCCGCCCCGGCCACCATCGGCGCGGCCATGCTCGTGCCGCCAAAGAGCGCGAACGCGTCGTCGCTGTTAGAGTCGTCGGCCGTCGTCCCAAGGTTTTTCAGGTTCACGATTGCCGGCGTAAACGCATACGACCCGATTGCCATCAGCTCCGGCTTGGGGTCGCCAAACAGCCCCGGGCCCCTGCTGGAAAAGTCCGCCACGTCGTCATAGTAAGTCACGGCATTGCCAAAGCGGGTGACGTTCTGGAAGCTGCTGTAGCCGACGTGCACGTTGTTGGTCGTGGCCCCGACAGAGATCGAAAGAGGCGAAGAGTTGGGCGTACCCACCGACCCGTAGCCGAGGCCGTTGTTGCCAAGGCTGTTCACGAACAGCGTGCCGGGATAGTCCTCGTTGAGCAGGCCGGGCACCACCAGGAGCGACGAGAGCACGGACAGTATGTCGTACCCCGGCCCGTACTGCAGGAGCGGGAACGAAGCCACGCCCCAGCTGTTGCTGACGATGTCGGCCTTGTGGTCGCCGCTGTAGGTCCAGGTGCCGTTGACGAGGTCAAAGCCCGACGCGTAGAGCCAGCCGTAAAGCGAGTCGCCTGCCCAGAGCGCCTTGACCGGGATTATCTTTGCGCCCGGTGCAATGCCGGCGAGCGAATATTTCGTGCCGTTGGCGTAGATGTCGTATTCCTGCTCGCCCCTTGAAACCACCGTGGCGGCGGTGCCGGTGCCGTGCCCCGCCAGGTCGTACATCACTCCGAAATAATCGCCAGCCGGGTCGAGCGGCTCGAGCAGGTCCGCCACCACCACCCCGCCGTATCCGGTCTCCTCTCCTAACGCGGGCTCGGTCGCGTTGGTCGCCACCTGCCACAGGTCAACCACCCTTGCGCCGGCAGTCCCGGCGCTAAAGTCGGGAAAGCCGTCGCCGTCGTAGTCGTAAGTCAGGAACTCGTTTCCGTCGCCGAGCCTGATCGGGACGTCGTCTGTAAAGTCGTACGAGGGCTCGATGAACAGGTGCTCTATCTCGCTGCTCCTTGCCACCAGTCGCGCGAGCTCGTTCTGCGCGTAGAAATACCAGCCGGAATGCATGTCCGGAATTATCGTGTCGTACACGCCGGGCTCCTCGCTGTCCACCACCAACACAGGCACGAGCCCAAAAGTGATCGTCCCAAACTGCTGCTGGATCTGGTATATTATTCCAAAGCGGTAGATCCCGCTTGCCGAGCGGATATAATCGCCCGGGCTGTGCCCAATTATCCAGTCGACCCTTGCCGTTGCGTTGACGACCGGGGTGGCGAGCAGCGGGTAGAGCGAGTTGTATGTCGGTATGTCGCCGAACGACGTGTTGAGCAGGACGGTGCCGGTATCGTTGACATAGACCCAGGACGTGATGTTCTCCGGCAGGTTGTCTTCTGTATAGCCGCCGTCAACAACCCTGCCCAAGCCGTCGATCTTGGCGATATAAGTCGCCCTTGTAAGCACGATCCCCTGGCCGTCTGCGTCCAGCATTATCGGGACGCCGTTTTCGTCCCTTGCAAGCGCATGCTGTATGTCGGGGTTTGAAAAGTCGGTGCCGGTGTCCACTATGGCAACCGTCACGCCGTCGCCGGTGATTCCGTACTCGTCGGCGACCCTGTCCGAGCCGATTATCGAAGAGCCTGAGAGCCTGCCGGGGTCGCTTGCCTGATCTCTGTCAAAGTCAAACTGCAGGGGCGAGTCGGCCGCGTACGAAAACCCGAGGCTGGAAGGAAGCGGGGAGTCGGACACCGCCACGCCCAGGAGGGGCTGGCCGCTCTCCATCGACCCGCCAAGGCCGACCACGTGCGCGCTGCTGCCGAGAGCCGCCACGTTGCCGGAGCCGTAGACGAGCGTCCTGCCGGGGTTGCCGTTGTATTTCATTTCGCCAAGGTCGATGGCGCCAAAGTCGGTCTTGATCGCGCTCCTGTCCACCGAAAGGCCGTTGACGGTTATCGCGTCGTGCATGGCAGGCAGCGAATGTGAAAATCCCTTGAGCGGGCCTGACTCCTTGACGGTCAGGGAATACGCCGGCGCTGCCAGTGCCGAAGCGGCTATCAGCAACAGCAAGGCTAGGTAAAAAGCGCTGCGAAGCATGTAATACGCTATTGTTATAGAGGATTATTCACGGTTATTATGATTTCTATCAGTTAAAATTGGATGGTGGTTGCTGCTTTATGCTATTGGCGAAAACGGAAGGGCGGCGCCTGAAAAATAGTTACTTCAGGACGTCGTCGTACTTGCCTGCCTGAATGTCCGCAAAGACTTCTTTGGCGGGCTTGCCTTCGACCTTTACCCCCAGGCTTACGCACGAGCCAATGACTTCCCTGACGGCGCCCCTTACGTCAAAGGCGTACGAGCCGTCGATCTTCATCTTGGCTATTTTCACCGCACTGGCCATAGTCAGGTCGCCGGCATAGTTTGTGCCGGCTGTTCCAGAGCCCTTTGTTATACCAGCTTCCTTGCACACCAGCGCGGCAGTCGGCGGTATGCCCACTTCTATCGTGAACTTTTTGGTCTCAGAGTCGACCTCGACCTTTACTGGCACCTTCATGCCCGGAAAATCCTTGGTCTTTTCATTAATGGTATTTACAACCTGCAGCACGTTTACGCCCATCGGGCCCAGCGCCGGACCCAGAGGCGGCCCTGCATTGGCTTCTCCGCCGCTTACCAGCGCAGAAATGGTTTTCTTGTCTCCCATGATAGCCAAGCAGTGGATTTACCCAAATTATAATTCTTGCTCTTGTAAAGCCTCTCCGCCGTGCTTGACATGTTTTTAAACCCGTGCGGCATGTAAGTGCCCGGATGCCCGATCAGCAGCCTAACGAGGGAGTTGGGTCCTTATTCTTCGAGCTTGCCGGCGACCTCCGCCTCTCGATGCTGACAAAACTGAGCCAGAAAAACTACAGGCTCTCCCAGCTTTCGTCAGAGCTAGAGGCCACGATGCAGGAGGCCCACCGCAACATGACGCGCCTTGTCGACTCGGGGCTCGTCGCCAAGGACAAGGAGGGCGGGCTGGTGCTGACCGCCTACGGCAGGACGGTCGTCGCGATAATCCCGAGCTATGAATTCCTGTACCGCAACAGAGAGTTTTTCCTAGACCACAGCCTCGGCGACCTCCCGCCAAAGTTCATACAGAGGATGGGCGCTTTTCAGGGCTGCAAGATAGTGCACGGCGTAATGGCAATCCTGCAGCGCTGGAAGAACCTCTACTCCGAGTCTGAAAGATACATCAGGGAGATAATGGCGCAGGTGCCGCTCGATCTGATCGAGACTGTAAGCGGCAGGGTGGAGAGCGGCGTGAAATTCTCGTACATTTTTGCGAGCAACTCTGTGGTGCCAAAGGGCAGGATACAATTGCTGCAAAAGGTGGGCTGGCGCAACTTCATCAGCAAGGGGCTGGTCGAGCGCAGGATGCTGCCGGAAGTAAAGGTGATGACGATCTTTAACGAAAAGCAGGGCTGCGTGCTCTTCCCCAACATGAAGGGCGAGCCGGACCTCAACGTGATGTTTTACGGCGAGGATAGGGAATTCCTCGAATGGTGCACCGACCTGTTCAGCTACCAGTGGGAAAAGGCCGGCCAGTTTGACGAAGCCAAGCTAAAGCATGAAGTGTAGAACACGTTTTTATACGCCAGACTAGCATAAAGCAGGCATATGCCAAAAGCCTTTGTTCTCATGAATGCCGAGCTTGGAAGCGAAGATACCCTTGTTAATGATCTGAGGAAACTTGACAGCGTCAAGGAAGTCTATCAGGTTTACGGCGTTTACGACATTGTGGCGCAGGTCGAAGCCGATACGATGGAGAAGGTGAAGGAAACGATCACGTGGAAGCTGCGCAAGCTCAACGGCGTAAAATCCACGCTGACAATGATCGTTATGGAATAATCAGGCTGCGGCTTTTAGCACTACCACCTTGCGGAAGTACTTGCTTACCAGCGCAAACGACGCGCCGAGGAACGCTATCGCAAGCGCGAACGTGACTCCGTAGCCAAACGTCGCCGCGACTTCGCCGGCTGCTATCGACCCTATCAAGAGCCCGGCCCCGATTATCGCGCTGTTGACCCCGAGCACGCTCCCCGCCCTGCCGTCCGGGATCATCTTGAGAAGCGACGACGTCGTAGTGGTGCTCCATATGCTAAAGCCGACTTCGACTGCGACAAACGCGGCCAGAGTAGCCATAAGTATCGAAGCGGGGTTGCTGGCAAAGAGGAGCGCTGCCGCTGCCGCAAGCGCGATTCCAAACATCCTCGGGACGTAGGCGAGCCGGCCCATCTTCTCCTCGCCGCCCCTCGCGACCAGCTGGTGGTTGAAGGGGAGGAAAAAGACCTTTGAGAGGTGCAGTATCGTGTACGCAAGGAACACCTGCGAGTCGGTGACCCCGCTGTCCTTCAGGAACGGGGTATAGGGCGTGAACATCAGGTTGCCGGACAGAAAGTACAGGCCCGTGCCGGCAAAGAACAGGAACTCTTTTCTCGACATGCTTGAACGCAGTTTTGAAAGCGACAGATCTGATACAGGCTTTAGGAACATCACCGGCACCTGCTTTAGCCGATCGACAAGGGCGGCAGGCGACATTGCGATCGCTTTTCGCTCAAGCGTCGCCGGAGGGTCCTTTACAAGCATCATGGTCAGGGCAAGCGACGAAACCGCGATCGCAGAGCAAATGACCGCGTACGACTGCGCGTCGTACTGCATGAGCCAGAGGTAGCCGGTCACCATCGCGATGACAAGGCCGGCCGAGCTGATGAGCGTCGTCCAGCTGAACGTCTTGAGCCAGTCCTCCTTCCGTGACTTTTCCATGACGAGCAGGTTAGTCACAGGGGCCGGCCCGACGGAAAAGAACCCTACCAGAGCTGACAGGAGCATGAGGATAGGGATGCTCGAGACGAAAAACATTGACGCGCACGTGATTGCGATCGCGGCTGAACAGATTGTGATTATGGTCCTGCGCCAGTGCATCGCGTCTATCAGCTTGCCCCAGAAAATCGCGCCGAGCGTCACCGCCAGGTTTGAAAGGAACATAGCTATCGCGACTTCCCTGACAGAGCCCCCGAGGGCCAGCACGTAGATCGGGATTATAGTCGACAGCCCTGTCGAGCTCGCGTTCAATGGCAAAAGGTACCACGACCACTTGCGGCTGGCTATCGAGAGGGAAGCTTGCAAACGAGAATCTACTTCAACAATTTCCCTAGAAATTCATTTATAAAATTTATCTGGTATATTATTATGGCAACATTCTACATTTTGTTCGGGATCGCAACTTTAATGAACCAGTCAGGTGATTAAAAGCCCGATGGGCCTCTTTGGGAAAAAAGCCGACAGCGACGAGCAAAAGGTGTGGAAATGCCAGCACTGCAGCATGACCTTTGACGACAAGGAGAGGATGAAGCGCCACGTGAGGAAGGCCCACAGCGAGAAGGGCAGTGACGACATGCCAAACGTCAACCCATTTGGCTTCAAGTAAAGACTTATTTCTTGTCAGTTCTTTTTACAGGTAGACCCGGGCACCATGTTTCCACTTCATGACGACATAGAGCGCATGCATGGCAGGCCGTACCTGAACTACGGCATGATTGCCGTCAACGTGGTCGTCTTTATCTGGCAGGCGTCGGCCACAAGTTTCTTTTCGGACGAGCGCGCGATGCAGGACATATTTACAACATACGGCGCCGTCCCTGATAAGATATTCAACGACTTTCCCGCGAGCGCGCCCACCGTCATTACTTCGATGTTCATGCACGGGGGCGTCGCCCACATCATCGGCAACATGATCTTTTTGTTCGTCTTTGGCGACAACATCGAGGACAGGTACGGCAGGATCAAGTACATCCTCATTTACATCGGCTGGGGAGCGTTGGCGGCCCTTGCCCACAGTGCCTTTGCCCTTTCGTCAGGGCAGGGAGACGTTCCTGCAGTCGGCGCATCCGGCGCTATTTCAGGCATACTCGGCGCGTACCTGGTCATGTACCCAAGGGCAAAGGTCTTTACCGTGATCATGGCGTTCTTCCTCTACACCGTCCGCATACCGGTGCTCATCTACATCCCGTTCTGGTTTGTGATGCAGGTTATCTTTACGCTGATAGGCGACACCAGCGGAGTCGCGTACCTCGCCCACATCGGCGGCTTTGTCGCGGGTGCCGCGACCGGCCTTGCGTGGAGGGCGCTCCCCAATTCCATGAAGTACAAGCAGGGCGGGCCCGCCGCTGGCGGCGCCGGCAAGTCCGTGTTCAGGAACCCTATGGCGAGGAAGGCCCGGCCGAGGATCGAGGACGTCGCGCCCGCGGCGCCGGAGGTGATAGAGGGGCCCGACTATTACGAGGTCATTGCCGAAGTGCGCGGCGTGTCTGACGCCTCGGATATTACCGCAAGCTATGACGCCGACAGCAGGCAGGTGAGGATAGTGGCGAAAGGCTCCAGAAGGTACGAGATGGCTGCTAGGCTGCCCGACACGGCCGTCAGCCCAGTGGTAAAGTATATCCAATACCTCAACGGGATTGCCAGAATCAGGCTCACGAAGTGACTTGTAGCAAATTTAAAATATCCCGCAAGAGCCCTTTAAATTTACAATTTTAGGAGGAATATGAGAAAATGTCAATACAACAGGGATCAGCTGGAGGCGTTCCAGTGTTAATCTTGAAGGAAGGGTCGTCGCAGACGAAGGGCCGCGACGCGCAAAAGAACAACATCACTGCTGCAAAACTGATAGCAGAGATAGTCAGGAGTTCTCTCGGCCCAAGGGGCATGGACAAGATGCTTGTAGACACCCTTGGCGACGTGACGATAACAAACGACGGCGCGACGATCTTGAAGGAAATAGACGTGCAGCACCCGGCGGCAAAGATGATGGTAGAGATCAGCAAGGCGACAGACAACGAAGTCGGCGACGGCACGACCTCCGTGGTGGTGCTGGCCGGCGCGCTCATTGAAAAGGCAGAAGAGCTGATCAACAAGGACGTGCACCCGACGATTATTGTCGACGGCTACAGAAAGAGCGCGACAAAGGCGATCGAAGTGCTCAACAGCATCGCGCAGAAAATCGTGGGCAACGAAAAGGCAGAGCTGATAAGGATAGCCAAGACGTCGATGCAGACAAAGATGGTGTCAAGGGAAGCCGACGACCTGGCGCAGATAGTGGTCAACGCGTCCCTGTCAGTCGCCGAGAAGACCGACGACGGCTACAGGATGGACATCGACGACATCAAGGTCGAAAAGAAGGCCGGCGGCAGCATCCGCGACACAAAGCTGATCAAGGGCATAGTCCTTGACAAGGAAGTGGTGCATGGCGGCATGCCGAAAAAGATGCAGAACGCCAAGATCGCCCTAATCAACTCGGCGCTAGAGATTGAGAAGACAGAGTTTGACGCCAAGATAAACATCAGCTCGCCGGACCAGATGAAGATGTTCCTTGACGAAGAAAACCGCATGCTGAAATCGATGGTCGACAAGATCATCGCAAGCGGCGCAAACGTCGTGGTTTGCCAGAAGGGCATGGACGACATTGCGCAGCACTACCTGGCCAAGGCCAACATCCTTGCAGTAAGAAGAGTCAAAGAGTCTGACATGACCAAGATGGCCCGCGCAACGGGCGCAAGGACCGTCAACAACCTAGACGACCTGACCGCAAAGGATCTCGGCGCCGCCGAGCTGGTCGAAGAAAGGAAGGTTGAAACAGACAAGTGGGTCTTTATCGAAGGGTGCAAGCACCCCAAGTCCGTGACCATCCTGATAAGGGGCGGCTCGCAGAGGGTCGTGGACGAGGCCGACAGGTCGGTGCACGACGCGCTGATGGTTTCAAAGGACGTCCTTGAAAAGCCGGCGATCGTTGCAGGCGGAGGAGCACCAGAGGCATACGCCGCGTCAAAGCTCAGGGAATGGGCAAGCACGCTCTCTGGCAGGGAGCAGCTGGCTGCGGAAAAGTTCGCAGAGGCCCTTGAAGTGATACCGCTGTCCCTTGCAGAGAACGCGGGCATGGATCCGATAGACACGCTCACAGAGCTGCGCTCAAAGCAGAGCAAGGGAGCAAAGTGGACCGGCGTCGACGCAAGGAACGGCAAGATCGCCGACATGAGCAAGCTCGACATCGTGGAGCCGCTTGTGGTCAAGGAGCAGATAATAAAGTCCGCGACAGAGGTAGCGTCGATGATCCTGAGGATCGACGACGTCATTGCTTCGAGTAAGTCAAGCGGACCGTCCGGCCCTCCAGGCGGGATGGGAGGAATGGGCGGTATGCCACCCGGAATGGGCGGCATGGAGATGTAGGATCTCCACCCCTACTTTTTTGACTCTGCTTCGATCACTTCTTTTACCCAGCTTCCTGTCTCCTGCATTTTTGACAGCCTGATCAGAAATTCTTCCCACGAAATGCCGCCGTACGCGTCGACCCACACCCGGTAGTGGCCCGTCACGCTGTCAAGAGCCTGCCGGTGATGCAGGCAGTACCTGCCGTCAGGCATAGCTTTTCTGTGGCACGCGGCGCATTTCTCCGTAGTCATGGAAGGTTTATTTAGAGTCTGGATTTTAAGGATTATATAACAACCTCCATGCTGAGCAGCACTTCAAAACTTGTATGGGTAATCGCCGTCGCGTACTTGGCGGTCTTTTTCGCCCTTGCCTCCGGCATGATAAACGCGATCATTGAGGGCAGGGACATTGGCGGCTTTATCCTCCCGTCGCGCTCTGTCCAGACGATCGGCGAGACGGTGGTCATTACGCTGGTGCTCTTCATAGGCATGGCCGGCGCCTTCATGCTCTACCACTCTGGCAGGGCGACAAACCCGAAAGTGCAGCAGGCGCTGCTCATCACGGGCTTTGGCTTGCTTGGCATAGCCATGCTCATCGGCTTTATACTGGTAAACGTCAAACTGTGATCAGGCTGTCATTGTAGGCGACCCGCGTCCCGGCCGGGATCGATTCGTGCTCCACTATTGTTACTACGATGTCGCTTTCTGCCCGCTCGACGCTAAGCCTTGTCGCGCTCTTGTACTGTAAGAGCCTCCGGCTTGCCGGCGACTGGACCCAGCCGCCGTCCTTCCTGTAGCGCAGCATGCTAGTCGCCAGCACCGGGACGCATCCGTCCACGCCCCGGCGGACGAGCAGCATAAGCAGCACAGACAGCAGGTGGTTCAAGCCGCCGGTCGCCTGCGCCGGGAAAAGGTTGTAAAAGCTGTTGACAGAGTCGAATATCACGAGCGAGCTCGAGCCCATCGACTCTAGCGCGTCCTTTATCATCGGCACGAGCCGGCCTTCGGACGGCAAATAGATGTCGACGTTTTTTGATTTGACTAGCCCGGCGTTGAAGTACGCGGTGAACGTCGTGTCAAGGTCGATGTAGGTGACCTTTTCAAACTGCGACGCTAGCTGCGCCGTGAAGCAGAGCTTGGCGTACGGGTCGCTGAACATCAGCGTATTTAAGCCACGCGTGCTCAGTATCTTCTCGGGCAATTGCTGATCCATTGCACGAGGTTGGATATAACGTGAGTGAAATCGACGAGCAGATAAGGCGCGATTTTGCGGTCACGAAAAAGACAATCTACATGAACAATGGGGCGGTCGCGCCGACGCCTCTGTCGACGATAAAGGCAGTTACGGATTTCATGCTGAAGTGTGCCGAAGCCGGGCCGGACGCCCCCCAGACCTCCGACTATGTCGTGTCATTGCTTGACGAGCTGCGCACAAGGGTGGCGCACCTGATAAACTGCGAGCGCGACGAAGTGGTGCTCGTCCAGAGCACGACTGAAGGGCTCAACATGGTGGCAAACGGGATCGGCTGGCAGAAGGGCGACGCCATTGTGGCGAGAGGCGGCAGGCACGAGCACTATGCCAACTATTTGCCGTGGGTTTCGCTGTCGCAGAGAAAGGGCGTGCAGCTGAGAGAGCTTGCCGTGGACGAGAGCGGCTACTTTGACATGGGCGAGCTAGAAAAGTCGATGAAGGGGGCGCGGATGGTCACAATGAGCCACGCGCTGTACAACACCGGCGCGATAATGCCGCTGGAAGAAGCAGGCAGGATCGCAAGGGAAAACAACGCGCTTTTCTGCGTTGACGCGGCGCAGAGCGCCGGCACGATCCCGATCGACGTGAAAAAGATAGGCTGCCACTTTATGGCGTTCCCCGGCTTCAAGTGGCTCTGCGGCCCGACCGGCATCGGCGCGCTCTACTGCAGCAGGGAGGCGTCTGAAATGCTGTCGCCGCCGGCGATCGGTATCGAGTCGGCCGCGCTATCGGATCAGAACGTCATCGCGTACTATGACATGCCGACAAGGTTCCAGGCGGGCTTTCGCAACTTTCCCGGGGCGGCGGGGCTTGAAGCGTCGCTGAGATACATACTCAGGGTCGGCCTCGAGCAGGTCAGGAAAAGGAACATGAAAGTGGCGAACGCCCTGCGCTACGAAATCGGCAAGATGCCGGGCGTAAAGATGTACGGGCCGGACGACGAAGACAGGAGGACTTCGATCGTCACGTTCACGACGCCGGCCGACTCGTCGGCGATAGTGAAAAAGCTGGAGCAGAACGGCATAATATTCGCCGCAAGAGACATTGGCGGCAAGAAGGCGGCAAGGGCATCGCCCCACTTTTTCAACAGCGAAGAAGAAGCGGCGACTGCAGCGAGCTATGTCAAGAGCCTGATCTGACTATTTCTTTTTGTCGCCCTGACCTTCAATCACGATCATTGTCAGCGTGGACCGCACCTTGTCGATGCGCCGGACATGCCACGTTATCGTTTCGCGCAATTTGTCCATCGAGTCTGATCTGATCTTGGCGATAATGTCGTACACTCCATAGACGCCTGACACTTCAACAGCTTCTTGCAGCTTTTTGATTTCCTTGATGATTTCTTCTTCCGAACCCAGGTCGCAGTTGATAAGGACGTATGCTGTTGGCATATGGAATTATGGCGCCGTAAGTAATTAAACAGATCGTATTGTTTCCTCTCAAACAGAGTTATTAACGGCTCCCCGGCTCCAGACCATGCATATGAGAGTGATCGACCTCACGAGGAGGATCACGCCTTCAATGAAGGTATTTCCCGGCTCGCCAAGGCCGTCGTTCATCCCGTGGTCAAGGTTTGACTCTCACGGCTATGACTCGGAGGCGATGTTCATGAGCACCCACACTGGCACGCACGTCGACGCCCCTTCTCACTTTGCCCCCGGCCTTGCAAGCATCGACAGGATACCCGCGGGCAGGCTCGTCTGCAACGCCGTCCTGGTAAGGGCGCCCAAAAAGGCAAACCGGCTGGTAGAGCCAGAGGATTTTGCAGGTGAGCAGATAAGGAAAGGCGACGCGGTGGTGATCGCGACCGGCTGGGAAAAGCATGTAACAAAAAGCAACTACATGACTGAAAACCCCGGCCTGTCAGGGCGGGCCGCAAGATATCTTGCAGGGAAAAGGGTCAACGCGGTAGGGATCGACGGGCCCAGCATCGACGCCGGCTCTGACGGCAGGTTCGCCGCCCACAACATCCTGCTTCCGCGCAACGTTCTGATTGTAGAAAATCTCTGCAACGTAAGCAAGATAACAGCAGGCCGGTTCACGCTGGTGCTGAGCCCGCTCAAGCTCGGAGGCGCGACCGGATCGCCGGCACGCGCGCTCGCAATAGTCTGAAAGGTGCTGTACTACTATACACTCCTATAGAGGCTTGATCAAGAACGACCTTGCAACAACCTTTTTAGAGCAAGTGCTAAACCATGCGCATGGAGTTGGAACGCCCAAGAAAAATGGAGCTCCTGCACACCCCAAAGTCAGACGTGCTGAAGCTCATGAGGGAAAATTCCCTTACCGTCGACGAAGTCGTGTTTCTGTTCGGGTCGAACAAGCTGGCAACGGCCGACATCAGGATGAACGCGCCGACAATATGCGACAAGCTGCTGACGATGTTCTTGCGCCAGGCCGGCAAGGCCGCGACCGTGCCGCCTATGACGGCGTAGTTTTTTCCGCCCTTATCTCCGAAGCATAGCCGTCAAACCACACTGGCAGGTCGATGTACTTGTCCGTCGCAAAGTGGTAGCCTATCCCGGCGTCCCACGCCTCCGCGGTTTTGGCGGCGGCGTTTGACCCGTTCACGCAGCCCGTGCAGTACTCGTTGCTGGACACGCCCATGAATCGCGACGGCGAGTAGCTGTCCATCCACGGCATCTGCTCGTGGTATGTCCACTCTTCCTCAAGGCTAACGATGTCAGAGATCAGCATCACCCGCTCGGCGACCTGGTAGTGGCCGGGGTTCATGATTACAAGCTTGTCCTGTCCGTAGTCTTTGACGTGCTGGTAGATCGCCGCATAGTAGCCGTGCTCGGCGTCCGTCACGATGTTGGTCACCTCGTCTATGAAAATACCGTCGACTCCCGACGCCATCTGGGAATCGATCTCCGTCTGGACAGCGGCGAGGTCGCGGGCGCCGTAATTCGTCCACGTGTACGTCAGCACCTTGATGCCGGCGCCCCTGAACTGCTCGTGGACTTCTGGCGTCAGGTTCAGCTCGCCGTCAGGGAACGAGTATGGCACTATCACGAGCTCGGGCCCAGCCGCCAGTATCCTCGACGCTTCTTCTGTCATGGCGCCGTTTTCATCGACCAGATGACCGTAGTAAATGACGTAGAGGTTCTCCGACTTTTCAAACGCCACTTTTGCAAACGGCAGTGTGAGCGAGGCCGCCACCGCGGCCGCAAAGGCTACCGAAGCTATAATGATTATTGCGAGGTAAGGTCTTCTCTGCGTAGATTGCACCTGTAATGATGGAATCCGTACTTTTTATGCTGAAGCGTTGATATACCATTAAATTATGCTGCATAGGAGCGTAAGTTGCCTTGGGCCCGTAGCTCAGCCAGGTAGAGTACCGGACTTTTAACTATCAAAGAAAGAAATCCGGCTGTCTCGGGTTCGAATCCCGACGGGCCCGCTCATATTGGATTCGGAAAACATTATACTTTTTTACCAGCGTGACGAAAAATAACCCAATGACAGCGCAAAGGAAAGTTCAGATGCGATACATAGATGGATTTGTCTTGCCCGTCCCGAAGAAAAACGTTCGGGCCTACCGCCGGATGGCGCAGATGGGTGGCAAGATTTGGAGGGAGCACGGCGCGCTCGAATTCCGGGAATGCATCGCCGACGACCTCAACGCGGAGTGGGGTATGCCGTTCCCGCGCATGATGAAGCTAAAGCGCGGCGAGACGGTGTTTTTCTCGTGGATCGTATTCAAGTCGCGCGCGCATCGCGATAGCGTCAACGCAAAGGTGATGAAGGACCCGCGGCTTGGGAACATGGATCCAAAGACGATGCCTTTCGACATGAAGCGCATGGCCTACGGCGGTTTCAAGGTTCTGGTCGACGCCTAGCGCAGGGCTTCTGCAAAAAACAATGGAACAAATCTAACCGTTTGTCATTGTTAAAATCATTCGGTCACTGTCATCGAAGGTGCTTCTTTCTGGTGGATCGGGAACGACACCGTGAACGTCGCCCCCTTGTTGTCGCCGGCGTTGTTCACCGCCGATATCCTGCCGCTGTGCGCCTCCACTATGGCCTTTGTGATGAACAGGCCGAGGCCGGTGCCCCTCTCGTTCTCCTTTGTCTTGGTCACAAACTTGTTGAATAGCACCGGCAGTATTTCGTCTGGGATGCCGGGGCCGTCGTCCATTATCTTGATCTCCACCTGCCCTCCGTCATGGTTGTTGACCGTCTGTATCGTGATGGTCCCATTCTTGGCGAACTTTGCCGCGTTGTCGATGATGTTCGCAAACGCCTGCACGAGGCGTTCCCTGTCTCCCATTATCTGGACGTCCTCGTCCAGATCCATCCTGATGCTTATGACCCCGTCCTGCGTCGCGAACTTGGTCGACGAAGACGATATGTGCTCTATCAGCTGCGACACTCTGAGCGGCTTCATGTCGTACGACATATTGCCGCTTTCGATTTTTCCGACGTCGAGTATGTAGGTCGCGACGGTCGACAGCCTCTTGGCATCTGTCACGATGGTCTTCCAGGCCTGCTCGTTGGTGATCAGGCCCTTTTCTGCTAGTTTCACAGACCCCATGATCGGCTGGATTGGAGTCCTAAGCTCGTGAGCGGCGATAAGGATAAAGTCTGTCTTCATCTTGTCCAGCTTTTGCAGCTTTGCATTGGCGTCAGACAATTCCTCGTTCTTGGCCGACAGCTCCTGGTTCATATTTTGCAAATCTTCGCTCTGGCTCGACAGTTTGGCATTGGTGCGCTGGAGGGCCTTTTCCTTCTCCACCAGCTCGTCGTTGACCCGCTGGAGGTCAAAGGTCTTGATCTCGATCTGCTTGCCCAGGGAGGTGTCCACTTCGACCACCTTGCGCCTCATGACCTCAAAGGCCATGACAAGCCGCGACAGCTCGTCAGAGCTCCTGAACTTGCCCTTTGTGAGCTTGCCGTCGTAGACCTGCGTGTTATAGTTGCCCCTTGCAATCTGCTCGGCGTCGCTTCCGATCTTGCGCAAAGGCAGCAGGACAAGCACCGCGAGCAGCGCGCCCAGGACTCCTATAGAAGACGCGACGATTATCACGATTGCCTGTACCAGGCCTGCCGGCGCGCCGGCCCCGGCGAGCGGCTGTAGGTAGGAGGCTGCGGCAAGCGCGGCCACCGCGGCTACCGCCAGAAAGCTGATGATAATTTTTATTGCTATTTTCAGATTGTTCTCCCTCAGGATCGGCCTGTTTTCATTGGATTTTGCCACGATAAACCTGTGTGCGTGTAAATGGTACAACAGACAATTATCTGAAGTATGAGACGGGGTTCCTTGATTTGGCGCTTGGCTCAAGCGAGAACACGTCTTTCACTGTCAGAGCCCACACCTTTTTTGGCTTTTCGTAAATGCCGAATTCCTTGAGCTTGGTTTCTGCCTGAGCGACCAATTTTGGATCCGTTATTCCTTCGGCTTCGCCCTTTAGCTGGTAGCCGCCCTGCGTGTCCTTGTCAAAGACCGCGGCCGTCACCTTGGGCCACGCGTTGATGTTTTGAAATGTTTTGTTTTCAAAGGCGTCTGCAAAGAGCAGTTTTTCATTTTTCAATATTCCAAGGACGTACCTTGGCGAAATGTTCGGAATGCCGTTGGAGCTGACGCTGCCTACAAGAACTATGTGATTCTGCTTTATTATGAGCCGTATGACATCCTCGTCGATCTGAGCCAAGCAGCTACCAGAGGCTTTTACGACGTAATGGGTTAAAAGTTTTCTACTGTCTGTTGCCTAGAAGGAATTCAGATCTGCAGCTTGTCATTGCTTCGGGGATAACGATCAGGGTGTAAGGCGATTTACATACGAACCCTAAAGCCTGATCTTTGATCGTACACTACATTGAAGCAGCAGGCTGACGGGTCCCTAAAGGGGGGCGAGCGGTTGACAGGTAGGTATTCAAGAACTTATAGGATACTTGAGAGTCTTTATGAGAATTCACCGGTGTTTTACTGCACCGTGAGCGAAAATGGGATAATCCTTGATTGCAACGAGACTTATGCGAGGCGCATAGGATACACTCGGGCTGAGTCAATAGGCGTGTCGATATTTGACCACGTCGATACAAACAGCCTAGTCATCATGCACGAATACCTCGAGGTGTGGCAGAAAATAGGACTTCTTGAGAACCTTGAGGTGTGGCTCCGGAGAAAGGAGGGCGATATCTTCCCCGCGCTGCTAAGCGCCGCCTCGGTGCACAACGAGCATGGGAACGTGATCGCCTGCAACATTGCGTTCATTGACCAGACTGATATTTACAAGACGAAAAAGGACGTGGAAAGGGCAAATCAGGAGCTGAAGGTAAAAGAGCAGCTAAAGAACGAGTTCATCGCGATAGCGTCGCACGAACTGAGGACCCCCATCCAGCCGCTTCTGGGCTACGCCGTCCTTGCCAAGAAAGGTATGGTAAGCCAAGAGGAGGCGTGGGAGGGGATCCTAAAGGAAGCGCGCCGGCTCCAGCAGCTGGCAAACGACATACTAGACGTCAGCAGGATCGAGAGCGGTAGCCTCATGTACCAAATGGAGAGGGTGGCGATAGAGAGTCTGCTTGAAAGCGCAGCAAGTTCTGCGGGTGCAAACATTGCAAAGGACGTATCGATAGAGCTCATAATAGATGAAGGAAGCAAGAACTTGGAAGTCGAACTCGACAAGTCGCGCATAACCCAGGTGCTGTCCAATGTCATCGGCAACGCGATCAAGTTCACTGAAAAGGGCAGCATAAAGATAGAATGCAGGGCGTTTGCTATCAAGAACAAGGTTGAGATAAAGGTGAGTGATACCGGCGCCGGCATATCTGAGCAGGTCCTGCCTAACCTCTTTGGCAAGTTTGTGACCAAGAGCGTCGGCGAAACCGACGGCCACGGTGGTACGGGCCTCGGCCTGTTCATAAGCAAGGCGATAGTGACTGCCCACAAGGGCGAGATCTTTGCCTACAACAATGCCATAGGAGGGGCCACATTTACAATAATTCTTCCCATAGATCAGTCAAACATCATCTATGATTAAAAAACTTGCGCTAGAGCGTCCTGCCTTTCTGGAGTTTTTTCAGCCCTTCGAGCAGGTCCTGTACCTGTTGATGTGTCGGGTTCAGGTCCTTGATCTCCCTAGCGTTCACGTTAAGCTTTTCCAGCTCACGGTAGATCCCCTTGTCCTCTATGAGATCTACGAACGGATCGAGCTCGAACGGCTTTTGTATGAGCTCGACGACCTGATGGAGGTTCTTGACAGAGTCCACCAGCGTTTCAAGGACATAGGCCGACGCAAAGAGAATCCTCTGCTTTGGCTCTATCGCCAGGATTTCCTTGGCGACTTCCATACCATCCTTTTTTGGCATCCTGTAATCGAGAATAACCGCATCAAAAGGCGGTTTCATCATCTTTTGATTGTGGGCAGGCTCGTGCTTTTCCATCTCCTGATAAAATGCCTCAAGACACTGCTCGCCGTCGTGAGTGACTACAACATCATGCTTTCTGTCCTTCAGCGCGATTTCGTACTGCATCGCTATTGTAGGCTCGTCTTCGGCTATCAGTATCCTCATATGCTCAAAAATTAGCCTTTACATCGTATATAGGGTCGAGCCTGTTGAAATTACTACATACAACTGCTTTAACGCAGTTCTCGCCTATCGACGATGAGTTGATGAGGAGAAAGTCGGTCGACGAGGTCGCAGCTGTCCAGATGCAGGCGGCCCTCAAAAAGACCCTTGACCTGTTCGGCGGCGACGCGAAGGACCACCTGCTTTTCTACCTTTACAAGGAGCACGGCGTCTCTGTCTCCGACCCAGACAGCCTGTCAAAGAAAAAGGTCGAGTCCGCGTTTTCGAGCCTGTTTGGCAGGGGAGCCGATATCCTGATGGAAAAGTTCAACTCTGAAATGAAGAGCTAGGGCTGCTTTTCATCATCTTCGTCATAGTCCAGCTTTTCATCGATCTTTTTCTGCAACTCCTTGTACTGCCTGTACTTTTTGGTCCATTTTGATAGCACGAACCACTGCCTTACGCCGATCCCTATCCAGACTAGGACGGTGCCGATTACGACGGCCTGCACCGCCCTGAACGCGGGGTTGTCTGGAGGCCCTGACCTATCGAACGGCGGCCCCCCTTCGTCAAAGATCGTCTCCCCTACCAATGCAACGGTGATGATGTGCGTTGCAGGCACGACGATGATGAAGGAGACTATCATCAGGATGAACATCCTCTTGGTCTTGTTCAGCTGGTGGACTATCTCGTCCATTATACGAAAGACATTTTCTGCACGCTTGTCCTTCTTGCCCGGCTCTGCCACTGCCTAGATTTCCCCCCCGCTCATTATAAGAAATGCAGTAACTATGTTACCTATCATCATTGTGATTTTTCAACCTCGCCCCTTGGGAACAGCACTTCGTACGGCTCGAGGATTTCCTGGAAAATTGCCCTCCCTTTTTCCGAGACCTTGTACTTGATTATCGTCTTATTGCCCCACGGCTCTTCGAACCTCACTATCAGTCCCTTCTCGACCATGTCGTCGATTATCCCCTTGTGCTTTACGTTGTTCAACCCGCAGTAGCTCATCAGCTTGCTCTGGTTGAGCTCGCCATATTCCGAGAGCTTCAATATGACGTCCTTTCTGATGTAGACCCTGTCGCGGTATTCGTGGACCAATTTAACCAGGTTTTTCAGGCTTGAACGTTGCAGGGTTAATTAATGAAGAATAGCAATAACCATCAAGGCGAGGCATGTATATCACTAGCACTATGGCGCACGCTTCCTAAAAGGGCTTGCCGGCCGGGCTACATTAACGGTGTGGTAACTATGTTACGTGTCATGGGTAAACAATGGTTAAAATAATTCACGCCGTAGTCTGCGCCATGACAAATTCAAGACTCGTAATCGGAGCAGGGCTGGCCGCAGCAGCGCTCGCCTTGGTCTTGCCCAATCTGGCGAGTGGAATAGCGGTGCTCGGTCTAGTTTTTGGAACGGCGCTCAGCATAAGCTCAATAGCGTTGTCAGCAGTGGCATTTGCTGTCTCATGGAAGCAGAGATCTTATCTCGTAGCAGGATTGCTGGTTGCAACGGGCGTCATATACATGATCCCAGCTCTGGTAGCTCTAGCGAGCATAAACTTTGCAGTCATTGTGTTCCCGGGTCCCATCCTGGGAGTCATCTTTGGGCTGGCAATACTTGGGCTTGGTGCAGCAAAGGGCGTAAGAACGGCGAGCACGGCAGTGGTAGCGGCAGCAGAATGACTGCCTGAGAGCGCAGGAAAATGACAAATTCAAGGCTTGCACTGGCACAGGTACTAGCCATAGCAAGCCTTGCTATTTTTTCAATTTATTATATTGATGAAATCGCCAAAGAAGGCGGGACGGCAGGCGGTTTTCTGCCAATTGCCAATCCAATGACTAGAGGCTTGTCGTTTCAGCTCAGTCCACTGATACTTTCAGCTGCAGCATTTGCGTTATCATGGAACAAGCCATCGCTTCTAGTGTCAGCCGCATTGGTTGTCAATGGTGCACTAATGGTCATAGACGGCATAACAACAGGTACTCGGTACTTTACAGTTCTGGTACTGCCGGGTCCAATTATCGGCTTTGCCTACGGGCTGGCAATACTTGCTCTTGGAATAGTAAAAAGCATAAAGACTGGAATGGCGATGACAGCCGCCAAATAACTGCGCTAGATTTTTCATTTCTTCAGGTAACTAAGTTACGTGTCATGGGTAAACAATGGTTAAAATAATTCATCACAGAGTTTAGGCATGTCAACAAATCTTCTGAGCAAGAAGGTGATAATCGTTGCAGTCCTGGCTGTTGGCGCGGTGGCCGTCTTTTTAGCAGCCCCGTCGATAGCTCAGGCAACGATGCAGCAACAACAGAAAATGATGATGTGGCAGGGCGAAGGGATGCCCGAAATAAACGGCTCGGTGAGCGTTGCAAATGAAACAAGCGACTTTGTCCATGAAAACGTCAAGGTGCCGTTTGTAGCAGCCGCGGAGACTGCGCAAGGGCAGGTAGACGATGGAAGAGTGCTTGGCGGGCATCTGGGCGTGGTGCAGGGATACCTCGTGTACACGTTCTTTGTGGCAAACACCGGAAACCAGACAGGACACTCGGTCATAGTTGATGCTGGAAACGGCGAAGTGCTCTACACCTCAGAAAGCCAGTCACTAGGTTCCTTTGGTCACTCGATGTATGGACAGCGGGGCGGACACGATCATGGAGGATGGCATGGGCCGTGGAAGGGACACGGTGGAGGAATGTGGCGATAACGTCGCTGCGAGGTGACATAATGACAATGACCGAGATTAATGCCAGCCGAGAGATCTCTGTATCCCTTGACAAGGTGTGGAGCATCATCTCGGACGTGGACAGCGAACCGCGATACTGGCGGGATCTCCATGCCATTTACAACATCAGCAGGAACGGCAACGTCATAGAAAGAGAGGTTACAGTGGGCATTCGAAACTCAAAAAGCCGCCAGATCGTGGAGCTGCACTCGAAAAAATCGATAGAGATGACGCTCATTGAAGGTCCGGTAATAGGCAACAGGATTATTACGCTGATCCCATCCAGCGACGAAACAACAAAAATCAACGTTTCATGGGACGTCAAGCTGTCCGGCATTCCTCTTTTGTTTAGAGGCATAGTAAGAGAGCGTATTGCAGAAGGAACCGAGGAGGCTCTAGATAGAATTGCCAGAGCAGTCCAGTAGCGTCGCAAGGCAGGTCCACAAGTACTGGATAGCCGGCATAGCAGTTCACTTGACAGGATTTGTGCTTGGATTCCTCAGCATAGCGCCAGTTTTAGGCGGAGTCATTGGCATTGAATCTGGCCTAGCGGTGCGGACTCCTTTTGCAGACGCCCTTTACGGGCTTGGCCTTGTCATCGTAATCGCAATCGCAGCCCGAGCCGGCGTGCCGATGAAGTATTTGCTTGTAGCAGGAGCAATAATTGGGATAGGTCTCTTTTACAAGTCGGCACCACATGAGTTTTACATAGCTGCCGGCATAGGATTCGGACTTCCACATAATGGTCATGTCGTTATAGGAACTATCCTGATAACCGTTTCTGTAGTGGCGATTGCAGTACTGACGTTTGTCTACAACAGATCCAGACGGCATGGTGACAGGATGAAATGAGCCGAAGGCAAGATCAAGACGTACTGGACTGCCAGTACTGCTCCCAGAAAAGGGCTGAGATATTCCAAGTGACAGGAGACTATTGCCTTCAATGCTGGCAAAAGGAAACGCATCCAAATGTCTGAAGCCGAAATATGGAGAATGCTCGGGAAGAGGTGGATGTTGCCCATTTTGAAAAGCATGGGCCAAAAAGAAGCAGTGCGCTTTAGCGAGATCAAGAAAGCCTTGGTGGGAATAAGCGGCACGGTGCTGTCTGAAAGGTTTCTGGAACTGGAGCGCGAAGGGCTCGTGGCAAAGATTCAGAATTCATCAAAAATTGAATACAGTTTGACTGCCGGCGCAAAGGAGCTTGAAGCCATGCTGGCAGAGCTTGACAGGTGGTGGTCCGCGCGCCGTCTGCCTTTGATCGCAAACTATCAGTAGAATAATATAATGCGTGCCAGCGAAACACGTTCATGCCCGCCAAGAAATGGCTCGACAACCAAGTGTCACTAGCTCCGCTAAAGAACCAGACGATTGCAGTTATCGGTTACGGAATTCAGGGGCGCGCCCAAGCGTCCAACATGAAGGACTCTGGTCTCAAGGTCATAGTCGGCCTCAGGAAGGGAGGCAAGACGTGGAAGCAGGCAGAGGCAGAGGGCCACAAGATCATGGAAGTCGGAGAGGCAGCAAAGGCCGCCGACATTATACACATCCTGATCCCGGACATGGAGCAGGCCGACACTTATAAAAAAGAAATCGCCAAGCATGTCACCGAAGGCAAGGCACTTTCGTTTTCCCACGGCGCGGCAATCCACTGGAAGTGGATAGTGCCGCCAAAGAACGTAGACGTGATCATGGTCGCTCCAAAGGGGCCGGGCCAGCGCGTCCGCGAATTATATCAGGAAGGGTTCGGGACCCCTTCGCTCGTGGCAGTCTACCAGGACCATTCTGGCAAGGCGTGGGACCGCGTCCTTGCGATGGCAAAGGGGATAGGGAGCACCCGCCCCGGCGTGCTGCAGACTAATTTCAAGGAAGAGGTAGAAACCGACTGGTTCGGCGAGCAGGTCGACCTGTGCGGCGGAGCCCACGCGATGGTGATGAACGCCTTTGAGACGCTTGTCGAGGCCGGCTACCAGCCAGAGGTCGCGTATTTTGAGTGCCTGCACGAGCTGAAGCTGATAGTGGATCTCATCCAAAAGTACGGCATCACCGGCATGTACAACCGCGTGAGCGAAACCGCGAGGTACGGCGGGCTCACCCGCGGTCCGCGCGTGGTAGACAAGGAGGCCAAGAAAAAGATGAAAGAAGCGCTCAAGGAGATCCAGTCCGGCGAATTCGCCGAGGAATGGGTCAGCAAGTACAAGAAGGAGGGCAAGAACTCGTTTGCGCGCTACATGAAGGAAATTGAGAGTCACCAGGTGGAAAAGGTGGGCAGGGAGATGCGCAGGATGATGTGGCCCGACGCGCCCGAAGTCTGATCCTGCCAGACCATCCTGCATTTGCAAAGGCGCAGTAACTAGCGCTTTTGCATGTTTTCAGAGATGTGCTTTATTATCACTGGCAGCGGAGTGCCGGGCCCAAAGTTGCCGGTCACGCCCTGCTTTTCCAGCTCTTTCCTGTCGCTTTCCGGGATGATTCCGCCGCCCACGATGAGGATGTCGCCAGCGCCCTTGTCTTTCAGGAGGCGCGCGACCTTTGGAAACAATGTCAGGTGGGCGCCGTTTAACAGGCTCATCGCCACCACGTCGACGTCTTCGTCCACCGCCATGCTTGCGACCTGCTCTGGCGTGCAGAACAGCCCCGAATAGATTACCTCCATGCCGGCGTCGCGAAACGCCCTGCAAATCACGAGGGCCCCCCTGTCGTGGCCGTCCAGACCGAGCTTGCTCACGAGGACGCGTATTGGCTTTTTCTGCTGCTGTTGCTGCGCCGACATTATACTGGTGGATTGGCCGTTCCGCTTAAAATATTTATTCAATTTGAACGTGAATGGTCAAGCCCGGCGTTTACTGCCAAGCCATAAATACAAAAGCCGCCATACAATTGCATGGCCTCGCCGTCTGAAGAAGTCGAGGAGCTCAGAGAAAAGACCGTGAGGGAGCAGGTCGACCTTTACAGGCAATTAAAGGAGCAGCTGGCCCGCGATGCCGAAAAGTACCGCAGGGAAGGCAAGGACAGGCTTGCAGGTATCATTTCCGAATCGCTAAGCAGATAGCCAAGAATTCGTTAATATTGCACGCAATACAACCCCGTGGAGTGCTCCCAATAGTAAAGGGCCTGCTTGCGGGAGAGCGGCGCGCCCTTGCAAGGGCCATTTCAATTGTTGACAACGACGAGCCCGAATCCCGCGAAATAATAAAGCAGATCTTTTCCAAAACCGGCAAGGCAAGGACCGTGGGGTTCACCGGGCCGGGCGGGGCGGGCAAGAGCTCGCTTGTCGGCAAGCTGATTCCCGAATGCCAGGCGCTCCGATACAGGGTTGCAGTCCTTGCGGTCGACCCGACGAGCCCGATAACAGGGGGCGCGATACTGGGTGACAGGGTCAGGATGCAGGGCAACCTTGACGACGAAAAGGTGTTCATGAGGAGCATGGCGTCGAGGGGCGCAGTGGGAGGAGTGTCAAAGTCTCTGCGGAACGCGATCAGGATTCTGGACGCGGCCGGCTATAGCCTCGTGCTGGTCGAAAGCGTCGGCGCGGGTCAGCTCGAAGTGGAGATATCTAGGGTGGTCGACCTGACGGTGGTCGTCTTTACGCCGCACACGGGCGACAACGTGCAGGCGGTAAAGGCAGGGCTGACGGAAATTGGCGACATTTACGTCGTCAACAAGTCCGACCTTGAAGGCGCTCCAGCATTGTACAACACCATAGTAGACCTGATAGGCGACACGGAACGCAAGCCGGCGGTGCTCAAGGCGTCCGCCAAGACCGGCAGGGGTGTCCACGAACTAGCCAAGGGTATTGATAAATTACTAAAGGAAAAAAGCATTAATTATAAAGAACGCGAGAGAAAGATGCTGGAGGACGAGTTGAGGAACATGGTTTTAAATATGGTTGAGAAAAAGGCTTCGTCAATGCTTGCGGGCAGCAGGAAATATTCAGAGTTTGTTGAAAAGCTGGCAAAGAAAGAGATCGACCCCTACGCGGCAGCAGAAGAGCTGGCCGCCGGCTTTTTCAGGTGATCATTATGGCAAAACCAGCCGAGAATTTCAAGACTGATTCAAACATCCCGGTAAAGCGCGCCTACAGAAAGAAGGACCTTGCAAAATACGACGGCCGGCACGACGAAGAGCCCGGCAAGTACCCGTTTACGCGGGGATTGTATCCCAACATGTACCGCGAGCGCGTGTGGACTATGCGCCAGTACAGCGGCTTTGGCAGCGCAGAGGAGACCAACAAGCGCTTCAAGTTCCTCCTCGACCACGGCCAGACGGGGCTGTCCCTTGCGTTTGACCTGCCGACGCAGACAGGCAGGGACTCGGACGACCCGCAGTCTGACGGCGAGGTCGGCAGGACTGGAGTCGCAATCAGCTCGATAAAGGACATGCTGACCTGCTTTGACGGAATCCCGCTTGACAAGGTCAGCACGTCGATGACCATCAATTCCACTGCTTCGACTTTATTGTCGCTCTACATCACCGTCGCAGAGTCGCAGGGCGTGTCGCCGGACCAGCTGCGCGGCACGACCCAGAACGACATCCTGAAGGAATACATTGCCCGTAACACCTACATCTACCCGCCCAAGCCGTCGATGCGCCTGATAGGCGACATGATCGAATACTGCTCAAAAAAGGTGCCGCAGTGGTACCCAATTAGCATCTCCGGCTACCATATGAGGGAGGCAGGGTGCAACGCCGTGCAGGAGCTGGCGTTCACGTTTGCAAACGCGATCGAATACATTGAGACCTGTACCGCGAGGGGCATGAAGGTTGACGACTTTGCGCCCCGGCTTTCGTTCTTTTTCTGCTGCACGATGGAGTTCTTTGAAGAAATTGCGAAATTCAGGGCGGCACGGCGCATATATGCAAAGATAATGAAAGAGCGCTTCCACGCAAAGGACGCAAAGTCGATGCACCTGCGCTTCCATGTCCAGACGTCCGGCGAGTCGCTGACCGCGCAGCAGGTCGACAACAACATCGTCAGGGTCGCGACTGAGGCGCTGGCAGCGGTGCTCGGCGGCTGCCAGTCGCTGCACACAAATTCAAGGGACGAGGCGCTGGCCCTCCCGACGGAAGAGTCGGTCAAGGTGGCGCTCCGCACCCAGCAGATAATATCAAGCGAAACAGGAGTGATAAAGACGGTAGACCCGATGGCCGGCTCGCACTATGTCGAGTACCTGACTAGCAGGATAGAGGACGAGGTGAGCAAGTACCTCAAAAAGATAGACAGGATGGGCGGCGCGCTGGTCGCGGTTGAAAAGGGATTCTTCCAGGAAGAGATCAGGAACAACGCCTACAAGCTAAAGAAGGAGATCGACGAAAACAGGCGCGTAATAGTTGGCGTCAACAAGTACCAAGACGCGCACGACGTCGAGCCAAAGCTCAACAGGATAGACCAAGAGATAGAGAACAGGCAGGTCGCCAGGCTCAAAGAATTAAAGAGCACCCGAGATAGGGCAAAGGTTGATCACGCGCTGTCGCAGCTGCAGGGGGCCGCCGAAAGGGAGGAGAACCTGATGCCGCACATCATCAACACGGTAAAGAGCTACAGCACGCTTGGCGAAATAAGCGGCACGCTCCGCGCGGTCTTTGGCAGGTACGAGCCCAAAATATCGTTCTAGGATATGTTAAATAAACCAAAACGAGCAAAATATGATGTAAAATGCGGGTCGACCACATCGCCATAGCCGTAAAGAACGTCGAAGAGGCACTGAAGAACTACCAAAAGATACTGAATGTCGATCATCTGGAGATTGAAGAAGTGCCAACCGAAAAGGTCAGGGTCGCGATGCTTATGCTCGAAGACACTAGGATCGAGCTCATGGAGCCGACGTCGCCGGACAGCCCGATATCAAAGTTCTTGGAAGAGCGCGGCGAAGGCATCCACCACATCGCAATCACCGCAGACGACATTGAAAAGGACGTGGCAAGGGCGTCTGCCAACGGCATGAAGATGCTCGGAGGCCTGCGCAGTGGCTCGTACGGCCGCAGGATCACGTTCATACACCCCAAGTCGCTACACGGCGTGCTGACCGAGTTTTGTGAAGCGCCGCCAGAGAACGGCAAAGAAGAATAAGCACTGCCCTGTTTTCTCCTGTATTGCATTGCGAACAGCTCGTCAGGCTGCTAATGGAAAGCGTGGAGCGGAACCGCGCGGACGCGCTGCTGCTCTCTGGCGGGCTTGACAGCAGCATCCTAGCAAGCATACTGCGCCCGGAATATTCCGTGGCTGCCGGCTTTGGCGCAGATGCGCCGGACCTTGTCTATGCTAGGCAGGCCGCAGGCAAATACAGCGGGCGCCACGTCGAAGTCGTTTTCGACCAGAACAGGATGGCAGAGCTGGTCGAGCAGGCGATACAGATATTCAAGACGTTCGACCCGATAGAGATCAGGAATTCTGTAGTCGCGCTTGCCGGCATCGAGCAGGCGAAAAGCGACGGCCATTCGACGATAATGACTGGAGACGGCGGCGACGAGCTATTCGCCGGCTACAACTACCTTGCCCGATATTACTCTGATCCGCAAAGGCTTGATTCAGAACTGCGCCGGCTCTGGCAGGTCATGCACTTTTCGTCAAGAAAACTGGGCGAGCACGCCGACGTAAAAGTAAAGATACCCTTCCTTGACGAAGAATTTGCATCGTTTGCAAAATCACTGAGCGCGGACGACAGGGTGGGCGAGCATGGAGGCAGCAAGTGGGGCAAGTTCATCCTGAGAAAGTGCTTTGAGGCGACGCTTGGCGACCTTGCGTGGAGACCCAAGCTGGCGCAGGAGCAGGGTGCGGCCACAGACAGGTACCAGCATCACATCGAAGAAATGATCGACGACCTGACGTTTGCAAACAAGACGAGGATAGCGAAAGAGCTGGACGACGTCGTAATAAGGAGCAAGGAGCACCTGCACTATTACGCGATCTTCAGGAGCTACTTCCCGCCGCCAAAAGAGGAGGATTGCAAGTCGCGCTGCCCCCAATGTCACGGGTGCATGACGCCTGACGGCAGGTTCTGCCGGACGTGCGGCGCATTTCCGGTTGCGCCAGAATCACTTTGAATACTTGCCAGGCTTTTTCACAAAGATCCTCTTGCAGCCTTCGCAGCAAAAGTAGTAGGTCTTGCCGCGGTGATCGTGGCTCACCGCAAGTTCCTGATCCATTTCAATTCCGCAGACGGGATCGACGGGCATCACCATCCAGCATCGCGCATGTGTATTTAATTTTTGCCACCGAATAACTCTAGGTTCGTTGTCTGGTAAGGAAAAACTGACTGACCAGTCAGTTATCCTTATTAGACGGACGCCAATTTCTATATGACGCTTGGCTAGCAAGAATGCAGACGGAAGCGGAGATTCTATAGTTCTCCAGGTTGAAAACATTGTCAAGGTATTCGAGTCCGCTGCAGGCAGGGTCGCGGCACTCCGCGGCGTGAACCTTTCGATAAAAAAGGGCGAGTTTGTCGCAATCGTCGGCCCCTCCGGCAGCGGCAAGTCGACGTTGCTCAACATGATAGGTGCGCTCGACCGGCCCACGTCGGGAAAGGTGTTCATAAACGGCGTCGACGTATTTTCGCTGAGCGATTCCGAGCTTGCCACCCTGAGGAACCATCTTATCGGATTTATCTTCCAGTCTTACAACCTGATAAACAGGACGACTGTCCTGAAGAACGTCCAGCTCCCGGCGATCCTGTCAGGCATGGAAGGCACCAAAAAGCAGCAGCGCGCAATGAAAATCCTTGACGTCCTAGGCATCAGCGAGAAGGCGCGCTTCAAGCCGTCCAGCCTGAGCGGTGGTCAGCAGCAGAGGGTCGCCATAGCACGGGCGCTCATGAACGACCCGGCGATGATCCTTGCAGACGAGCCCACCGGCAACCTCGACACAAAGACAGGGCATGAGGTATTCGACCTGCTCAAGATGCTCTCAAATAAGTTCAGGCGCACCGTAGTGATGGTGACGCACAACCCCGAGCTTGCAGAGGCCACCGACAGGGCGATATTCATCAGAGACGGCATGGTCGAAAAGGAGGTCGTGTACCACTGATGCGCACGATAATAATCTTCGCGCTGCTTGCAGCGGCAATGTTTTTGATACCTGCCGGCGTTTACGCACAAGAGCGCGGCCCGACCAGAGAAGAGATCATCGAGTCCAAGTATAGCGGGCCGGTGTATCTCGACTCATACTGGACGTTAGGCTCTGTTGGCAACCAGACCGGCGCAGAAGTGGACGTCGGCTCCGGCGACGGCACTTCCACCCTTGCAGTAGTCCTGATAAACAGGGGCCCATCCGACATTGCAGGGATCACCGGCCGGCTGTCGCTTCCAGATGACTTTCAGGCAACAGGCAAGTCAGCCGGATCTGCAGCAGTCGCCACCTTCAACCAGGTTGCAGAAGTTGGGAATCCGTTTACCCTCTTTTTTGACGTGGACGTGCTCGACGCTGCGAATGTTGGCGAATATACCGCGAGGCTTTCGGTGGATTATTCAAGGGTCTTTGAGACTGGTACTCCAAGAAATTCAGAGATGGATGTCCCGTTCAGAGTGACAGGCGACGCCATCCTGACTTTGAGCAGGACGACCGGCAATGAAAACCAGAGCAGCACCCAGATTTCCGCCGGCAAGATTGAAGACTATTCGTTCAGCGTGGCAAACAGTGGAACGGCTCCCATAACAAGCGTCGTCGTAACCATGGAATCCGCTTCAGAGTCTCTGGAGATACTCGGTGACTCGAAATGGGACATACAGAGAATCGAGGAAGACTCACAGGTCGATCTGGCTACAAAAGTCTTTGCGGCAAACGCGCTAATTGGAAGCCCGGCCTCGTTTGACGTGACGGTGGAATATTCATCGAACGGGCAGCCAAGCACCGAAAGGTTCACGCTTGGAACCTACGTCGCTGGAGAGATCAGCATAATGGCCTATGAAATCGAGGTCAACTATATCGGCGGCACCCCCAACATTGTGGGCAACCTGCTGAACGAGGGCAACACTGTCGCGCTCTTTACCACCGTCGAGCTTGTCGGCGCTGAAAACCTGGTATCGAGCCTGCCTCCGTCGCAGTACCTCGGCGACCTCGAAGAGAACTCGCCCCTGCCATTCAGCATACCTGTAAACATTGACAACAACAGCAGCGCAGGCATGTACCCGGTTTCGCTGCAGGTGACGTACAAGGATAACCTCAGGGAGCTCCACACGCTCGACATTGATTCAGAAGTCGAGTTTGTGCCAGAGCAGCCTGCTGACGAGTCCGGGCAGGACGGCAGCATGATGACCCTGCCGCTTGGCATCGGCGCGGCGGTCGCCGTGGCGATAGGCGCGGGCGTGGCCATCAAGAGGAGGAAAAAGACTTCCCTGAAGCGCACGATCCAGGCAGGCAAGCAGGACGACGACATCGAATCTGTCCTTGACAGCCACAACAAGAAAGACGATCGCAAATGAACATCTTTCAGGTTTTTTCGCTATCATTTGACGCGCTGAAGGAAAGGAAAACCCGGTCGGCATTGACTGTGCTCATGGTAGTCGTCGGGAGCGCCCTGATGACCGCGCTCAACGGCCTTGGCGCCGGCTTTGGGGCGTTCATTGACGACCAGTTCAGCCAGCTTGCCCCAAACATCATCTTTGTGACAAGCGCGCAGGCGGAAAACGCCGGCCCTCTTGGCGGAGGACCTCCGCCGGCGCCGAAAATCACACTCAACGAGGCGGTGGTGAGCAGGATAAGTTCCCTCCCCTTTGTGGACGAGGTCGTACCTTCGTACCAGGCTCAGATCACGCTAGAGTCGAGGGGCAGGTCCGAGGACACGACCGTGTTTTCAATCGACCCGCAAAAGCTCTTTGTGATTGCGCCGACGCTAGAGTTCGTCGAAGGCTCGACCATCCGGCAGAACGACCCGTCAGCGATAATCCTTTCAGACAGCGTGGCAAACCCGCCCGGCGAGTCCTCGCCCTTTGCGGTGGTCGGCCAGACCATCAGGGTGACGTACTCGTTCGTCAACGCCGACACGGGCAAGCAGGAAGAAAATTCAAAGAGCTTTGTGGTCAGCGGCATAATGGAGCCCACCGGCAACCCGACCATAGACAACGCGGTGGTGTTCAACAGGATTTCGGGAAACGCGCTGCTGGAAAAGGCCAACAAGTATGACACGCTGCTGGTCGCTGCCGAGTCTGGCGAGTACGTCGAAATCGTAGAAGAGGAGATAAGGAGCCTCTATGGCAATGACATCGGGATCACAACCGCGACTGCAATTCTGGAGACCATCCAAGAATTCACGGCGGGCTTTACGTCATTTATCCTGAGCATCGCGCTCGTCGCCCTGCTTGTCGGAGGCGTCGGCATCATCACCACCCTCTACACATCGGTGATGGAGAGGATCAGGGAGATCGGCACGATGAAGGCGATAGGCGCCCAGAAGGGCTTAATCCTTGCTCTGTTCCTCTCAGAAGCCCTGATAATAGGCGTGTTCGGCGCGACCCTCGGTTTGGGGCTCGGCATAGCAGGCGGCTTTGTGCTCGTCGCCGGCTTTGCGGGACAGGACCCCGGCTCTTCAGGGCTGACGCCGGTCTTCCTGCCGACGGACCTTGCAAGCGTGTGGGGGCTTTCGGTCGGGCTTTCAATCCTCGCAGGCAGCTACCCCGCGTGGAAGGCGTCGAGATTGCCGCCAATAGTGGCGCTCAGAAGAGAATAAAAAGAAAGGGGCCGTCGCCCTACACGTACTTGCTCAGGAACGCCAGTGTCTTTTCCCACGCGTCGGCAGTTTCTTCCGGCGCATAGTTGCTGCCCGACGGGTTTGCAAACGCGTGCCCTACTCCTTCGTAGATATAGATCTCGTTTATGACGCCGGCAGAGTCGAGCGCCGCGTCAAACTCCCTTGCAGTTTCCACGGGGACTGCCTGATCCTCCGTGCCAAACACGCCGAGCACCGGCCACTCTATGACTGATAGCTGCTCCTCGTCAGTCACCAGGTTGCCGTAGTAGATGACAGTGGCGGCCAGCGGTTGCGTAGCATTGAGGGCGAGCTGCATTGAAAAGCCGCCGCCAAAGCACCAGCCAAGGGCCGCAACGCGCGAGTTGTTGACGTTCGGCAGCGACGAAACGTATTCCACCGCCGCGTTCAGGTTGCTTACGGCTTCGCCGGGGTTGCCCCTGACAGAGCCGGAAAGCTCCCTTGCGCGCTCTGGCATCGTCACAACTTCGCTGCTGTACAGGTCTGCTGCAAGCACTACATAGCCTTCGGCGGCGAGCCTGTCAGCCGCGTCCTTGATGTGCTGGTTCAGCCCCCCCCACTCGTGGATCACGACCACCGCGGGCAGGCCGGTTTCCCCTTCCGGCTGCACAAGGTAGCCTGTCGCGTTGCCGTAATAGTTGACAGAGCTGCTCTCCAGTACGGCGCCAGTCGCGTTGGCCGGCCTTTCATTCATCGCCATGCCTTCGCGCATGTCTGCCATGACTGCCCTTGAAGACTCGGTGAGCGTGCCGTAGACGGGGTTGATGCCAAAGTGCGAGTCTATCCTGTCCGGCCCGATCCACATCGCGATCGCCGCGTTGTTCAATATCTTGATCATAAGCGGTACGCCGGACACCGGGCCGTCCCTCATTGTGACAGTCGCCGCCCCCTCGAACACGTGGGTGGTGTTGCCTTCCATCGAAGCGCTGGCCAGCGTGAAGTTGGTTATTGCGTGGCCGTGTGCCGTCCACCCCTACCATCGAGATCCGGGACACCAGGCTGGCCGACGGCATGTCTGAATCAGACGCGCCCGGCCTCAGGCGCAGGACCCCGAACCCCTACTCGATCCACTCAGGGTTTCCTTCTCCGTCAAGCTGGACGTTGGCTATCGAGCCCTTCAGTATAGTCGGGCTCGTAACGTGCACGGTAGACGTTGACACTTGCGGCAGCGTGGCTGCGCCGTTTCCAGCCGTTGAAACAAGGGCTGCAGACACTAGCGCTGCAGCGAGCAATGCCGCATGGATATTGCCAAACTTCA
>DASTTF010000077.1:0-5528 GCA_035760305.1 Nitrososphaera sp. | reverse complement strand
TGGTGCTTGCGCGATCGTCACGTCATAAGGTCGAGTGCCAATTTCAGTTCTTTTATCTCCTGTTCTAACGCAGCTCTGTCATTCTGTTCTGTCAAGAACTTTTGGTATGCATGTGAATATAACTATTCAGTTGATGTCTGATGCCACTTTGCGGATTATATCTCCCGACCCGAAGCAAAAACTCCCGATGTGAAGCGCGGTTCCAGAACTCCCGACTTCGGGGCAGGACTTTTAATGACAACGTTCTTATTCGTTGCGACTTGCTAGTAATCAATGTTAGTTAAAAAGGTTATCTTTATTCCTTTGTCGGCGTGTGGTGTTCTCATATTGTAATAGCCTTGCAGGTTGAGCCTGAAAAGATTAACGAACGCTCTAACAAACAAATGCGTTTCTTACTATGTGAATCGTGTTTCTGGTGTGCAACATGTCTTAATCCTGATGTGGTAGTTTCTAAATGTCCTGTATGTGAAGACGGCAGAGTCGAGTCTTTGCCAATTTCATATGATGAAACATACAGGTTTGACTATGACTCTAGGCGTGGAATTATGCTCGAATTCTTTACAACAGATAGACGGGATGAACAGACATGAATATCGTTGATACAGAAGCACCTATAATAGCAAAGACATGTGGCTGCAGGGAGAAAAATCGGAAAGTCACTTATGCATTTGTTGACTCTTCTCACGGCTTATGTCTCGACAAAAAAGACATAATATTAGCCGAATTAGAAGCATGCCAGAAACTTTTGAAATATGCCATGGATGCTGCTGACAAGAAAGCTATAGAAAAAGAAATAGGGGAATTGAAGATGACTTTAGACCTGCTTCCATGATTTTTCACTCCTCCCATTCATTACTGGGCCTGTGCACCTTTCCACCGTACATGGCAGCATTGCCTATAGAAAACCTGATATCACAAAGCTCTGCTGTCTTGTTCTGATGATAAAAGCCACATGCATGGAGTGCAGTTTCGAATCCTCTGCAGAGACATTTGAACAGTTGGACAAGATATACGAGTCCCATTCTAAGAGTACGGGACATCGACCTGATTACCATTTTTATGAACTTGACAGAGGTAAAAGGAAGGCGTCCTAATCGGTAAGAATTAATCACCTTGAAAATACTTTATAAAATGAGAGCTTGGCAATCGAAGGTCGTCTTATAAGTGGCTGGCTACCATTTATCTACGCGAAATTTATTTGTGACCAACTACAGGTTAATAGGGATATTCTCCTAGTCGTGGACACTGGAACCGCCATTACTACAATAAATGAATTTGATGCTCGGGAAATGAAAATAGATTACTCTAAATTGACAAAAAACCAAGATTCACTGGGTATTGGTGGCTCAGCCGAGTCATATATAGCAGATTCATGCCATTTGTATTTCGGAGAAGGAATAGAATCCGTCGATGTCAAGCCTGTCAAATTTCTGAGACAGATCAATGTTGAGAAAGCTGACCAGGAGCGCTATCCCAGCTTGTTGGGCATGGACGTACTAAGAAATTACAAAATTAGTTTTACAGATTCTAAAGTGATTTTGGAAAAATAGGTGCTGTACAATGCTGTTTGGAGACAATCATATCATTTACATTACGACCGATACAGCAGCAGATCACGAACATAATAGTGCCACTTAAACATTGTTCATAGGTTCTTTAGTGCTACTATCCCATGTAGTACAACAATATGTTACCCATAACACGTCTTTTGGTATGGACGTGCAGCAAGTGCCCCGGGCGTTTTGCTTTCTATGTTGAACTTCGAAAGCATATATCGGATACACACGTATCATAACCTATGATTGCCGCATTTGTGCTGGTTAATTGTCACTTCCCATTTGATACGAGAATCATGCATGAAATATCAAAAATGCCGTCAGTGACGAATGTTTACAGAACTGAGGGAAGATATGACCTTATGGTCAAGATAAACGCTGAAACAGAAGAGAAGCTAACAGGTATGATTTCTCGCGATTTCAATGCAATTCACGGAGTCGATGCCACTCTTACAATGATCATAGCCTAGCTGAGCCAGCTAGACTTGAACTAGAGCGCCAGTATCGCGATAAACACCGGCACGAACACTATCGCTACCGTATTGAGCAGCTTGATCACGGTGTTGAGCGCCGGCCCGGCCGTGTCCTTGTACGGGTCGCCTATCAGGTCGCCGACAACCGCGACTGCATGCGCTTCTGTCTTTTTCTTGCCCTGCATCTCGATGTATTTCTTGGCGTTATCCCACGCGCCTCCGCTGTTTGCCAGGTGGTACGCAAGGAACAGGCCGCTCACCACCGCGCCCATGAGCACTCCTGCAACCGCAGTCGGGCCCAGCAGCACGCCTATCACTATCGGGGCCGCCACCGTCACCAGCGCCGGCTTCCACAGCTCCCTGAGGCTCGCGGTCGTCGCAATGTCGACGCACTTTGCATAGTCCGGCGTGGTCTTGCCCTCCAGGATGCCGGGCATCTCTCTGAACTGCCGCCTCACTTCGTCTACCATCTTTGTCGCAGACCTGCTTACTCCTGCGATCAGCTGGCTCGTCACAAAGAACGGTATGAGGCCGCCGACAAGGAGCCCGATCACGAGCCCGACGTCGGACAGCGAATATTCAAACGTCATTGCCGGGAATATCTTGTCTGCTTCGTGCTGGAACGCCTGTATCATGGCAAGCGCCGCAAGCCCCGCGCTGGCAATAGCAAAGCCCTTCGTGATCGCCTTCGTGGTGTTGCCGACCGCGTCAATCTTGTCGGTTATCGTGCGGTTCTCGTCGCCCATGCCCGTCATCTCCACGATGCCGCCGGCGTTGTCGCTGATTGGGCCGAACGCGTCGATGCAGAGCACGATCCCTGCGAGGCTTAGCATGGCCATCGCGGCCATCGCGGTGCCATAGATCCCCATGAGCGGATCCTGCGTAATTGTAAAGATGATGCCGTACGAGACGCCTAGCACCACGACTATTGCGAGCATGAACGGGCCGGTGGACTTCATGCCCCAGATTATGCCGGTCAGGATGTTGGACGCATAGCCCCACTTTGTAGAGTCTGCGATTTCCTGCACCGGCTTGTACTTGTAGTTGGTGTAATAGTCGGTGATCTTTTGAATCACGGGCACGAGGATCACGCCCACGACCGTGGTCGCAAAGAGCGAGTACGACAGCATGTTGTAGCCGAGGAACGTTGTCGTAAAGAAAAAGTTGAGCGCAATCGCAATGGCGGCGCTTATCATGAACGCGACGTCGAGGGGCTTCATCGGGTCTGAAATCTTTCGAGACGTTATGGTCAGGGCGCCGACTATGGACGCGATCAGCCCCGCCGCGCCGATGAGCATCGGATATATGATGAGCGGGTTGACTTCGATGCCTGAGAACGGGAGCGTCCTGAGCGCAAAGCTGTCGCCGCCTATCGCCTCCAGCGACGCGGGGACAACGAGCGCGCCAAGCAGCATGGCGGCAAGTGCCGTGACAATGTACGACTCGTAGACGTCAGAGCCCATGCCTGCCGCGTCGCCGACGTTGTCGCCGACGTTGTCCGCGATCGTCGCCGGGTTCCTCGGGTCGTCCTCCGGGATCCCCGCTTCGACCTTGCCAACCAGATCAGCGCCAAGGTCAGCGGCCTTTGTGAATATGCCGCCCCCGGCCCTGATGAACAGTGCAATGAGGCTTGCGCCGATGCCCACGCCGGCTATCATGAGCGGGTCCGGGAAAACGAAATACAGTACCGTGATTACAATAAGCGCCATCGCCGGCACCGACAGCCCCACCGTCGCGCCGCCCCTGAACGCGGTGGCAAACGCCGGCCCCAGCCCTTTGGACGTCGCCTGGGCAGCCCTTACCGCCGCCTTGACCGTGATCTTTAGCGAAATGAGGCCCGCAAGGCCAGAGAGCGCCGCGCCGACTGCAAAAGCCACGCCGTTTGAAAATCCTGAAGCAAACGCGATTACTACCGCGAGCACGACTGCCACGGGTATCACTATCCTGAACTCTCGCCGCAGGAAGGCTTGTGAGCCCTGCTTTACCGCCGTCGAAATCTTCATCATCTGCTCGGTCCCGCTGTGCTGCCTGCCGACCCATACGGCGAGGCCTGCCGCGACCCCCATCGATGCTATTGAAGCCGCGATGGGAAGAATGTCTTCAAATGCCATTTAACGAAAAACCGTGCCCTAGACTAGATATATAAAGTATGGGAAAAAGGACGCTGGTGAAAATTCAACCATCTCGCCTAGCAAGCGAACAGAGCCGGATAGAGCACTAAAATTTTAGAGTGCTTTGAACTGGTCGCTCCACCGCATGTACGCCCTTATCATGTCGATGCTGACCGATGGTTTTCTTATTTTCAGAATCTCCTTAAAGTCAGGCATGTTGATCGCTCGCGGATTAGTGCCGGCTTCCATCGCCTTGCCGCTTTCAAACAGCTCGTTTACCACGCGCAGCTGGACGGACTGGCAGATATCCTTGATGTCGCTTGCACTGTATCCTTCGCTCACCTTTGCAAGCTCGTCCACCCTGAGCATGCCTTCGACGTTCAGCGGCGACGTATACTGGGTGAAGAGGTTTGTTCTTGACGCGGTGTCCGGCAATGTTACATAAATGCGCTTTTGGAACCTGCGCAGGAACCCTGCTTCGAGGCTCCAAGGCTTGTTGGTCGCGCCAATGATGTACAGCTGAGACTCTTTGCTCTTGCCGTTGATGCCGTCCATTTCTGTCAGGAACTGGTTCTTGACACGGACTTCGCCGCCGACTTCGCTGTTGCGCGTGCCAAGGAGTGAGTCGATTTCGTCGATGAACAGAAGTACCGGCACGCTTTCACTTTCGTTCAGTGTGCGCGCCATCTTGAACAGTTTTGAAATATTCTTTTCAGCCTCGCCAAGCCACTTGCTCATCATCGAAGCAGCGTCGACGTTGATGAAGTAGCCGTCGATTTCTGCTGCTGCAGCCGCTGCGAGGAGAGTCTTGCCGCATCCAGGAGGCCCGTAGAGAAGTATCCCACGAGGCCAGCCAAGCGGGAAGAGATCTGCCCTCTTCATGGGGTAAACGATTGATTCGCGGATCGCCCTCTTTGCGTCCTCAAGCCCGATTACTTCGTTCCAGCTCACGTTGGGCTTTTCCTTCATAACAAGGTCGTCAAAGTCGGCCTTGAGCGTTTCGACGCTCGTTGATTTGTTACCTGATGTCGGCTTTGTACCATGTCCGTTCGAAGGCTCTTGCTTGCTGTTGTCTATCCTGGTGGACGACGAGCGCTCTTCCTCCTCGAGGCCGTGCGACATCTGGAGGGCCTTGATCCTATTCTGGTAGGCGCTTGCCCTCTCCATGTAGACCTTGTTTAGCTTGTAATCCGGGTAAATCTGGACCAGCTTGACCAGCGCCTCTATCGCACGCTGGTACGACTGAATTGCCATTCCGCGCGATCCCTGAGAATCCAATCTTATTGCCTCGGCTGCGTACTTGCTAGCGCTATTTTCCAGTTCCTGTGGTGCGAGACTCATAATTACAGTTCAAAGCAGAATCTGCTCGGGCTTTGAATTACCTGTGT
>DASTTF010000076.1:0-2786 GCA_035760305.1 Nitrososphaera sp. | reverse complement strand
CGCTTCGCTTGCAGCCGAAACGTGCGCCTGGTCGTCGTGCTGGATCATGCGCATGACTGCGAGCGAGCCCATCTGGCTCAGGATGTTGGCGTCGATGCCCCGCGGCCTCTGCGACACTATTACAAGGCCGAGGCCGAACTTTCTCCCTTCACGCGCAACCTTGGAGGCGAAATATTTCGTGTCCGTATCCTCGTCCTTTGGAATAAAGACGTGTGCCTCCTCTATCACCACCAGCACCGGCGCGGGAAAGCGCGGCTGCGACTTGCTCGGACCCTTCTTTTGCCTAGTCGCCTTTTTCCGGTCGTCCAGCAGCTCTTCAAGGTAGAACGACACTGCGATGTTGGCCTGCCTCTCGGTCAGCTCTACCAGGTTGATGACGTTTATCTTGCCGTTCTTGACAAGAGCCAGAGGGTCGGCCATGCCCGGGTCCAATATGTTGTGGAACTTGCGCCTCGCGTCGTCTATCTTGTCCACCACTTTGGCTGCTGCCTCACGATAGGCCTTATCCGCTCCTGCCCCCTCAGCAGCATTAATGAGCGCGTCCCAAAAGTCGTCACCCTTGCGCTGCTTTACCTCTTCTGTGAAGGCGACGCGCAGAACGTGCATCTGGTTGGACGCATTTTCTTGGATTTCAATTACTTCGGCAAGCTTGTCTGCAGATAATAGCCGCGGGTTTATCCTTGCATCCATCAGGTTGCTGTTGTTGCTTCCCATGTTAAGCGTCGAATAATCGTCGTGGTAGTCAAATACCACCATGGTGCCATTTATCCGTGCAACCTCTTTGGCCAACAATGAAACAAGGTTGCTCTTGCCCATGCCAGTCATTGCAAGCACCGCGAGGTGCCGGGAAACTATCTTGTCGACGTTAACACGCGCGTCAACCTCGGTATTGCGAAGAAGTGTGCCGATCCTTATCCATTCTTTGCCGGTGGGCGCAAATATCGTAGTCAGGTCTTGTGCTGTCGCTTCGTAGACTTCGGTGCCCGGCTCTGGCGGCAATGCAGGGAGTATTGCCTTGCACTTTTTCAGTTCATCGAGATATCCCAAGATGCGCACATGACCTTTGTAGCTTTTGTCCCGGCCGTTCTCTTCAGCAACTTGCTTGCTCTCAGATGCCTCTTCATAATTGCGGATGCCATTGCCAAGCGCGTCGCTGCTGATGGAGGAGCTTTCGATAAGCCCAAGTACTTTTCCTTTGCCATAATTAAGAATCACGTATTCGCCGATGCTGACCGGCCTTTTCGACTCAAAAGTAACCTGGTCCGGCTTTGATACCCCGATGAGTATGCCCAGCCCTTCACTCATTCAGAGCATCCCTCGCCCCTTGTTCGTGCTGCAAGCTGAATATGCTTGCGAGCCTGTCTATATCTTCATTGCTTATCTTGCATGTGTTGTGCGCCAGCTTCAGGCAGTACGGATAGCCAGCTACGCTGTGGTGGCGCAGCTTGTCCAGAATTTTAGTTATTTCCTGATTGCTGGTCGCGCCCAGGACTTCGATCCTGATCATCGGCGTGTGGTCGCGCAGGCGCGCATAGACTTCATAGAGCGGCGCGTGGCGGAACTGCGTTTCCACCGGGACGCTAAAGCCGGCGCCCTTGCCGGCGTGGCCGTAGTAGTAGACGTCGCCGGCCCTCGACCCCATGTTGCCGAACTGGAGTCTGCTTTCCGAGCTCTTTGAGACAAAGATGCAGGTGCCGCATTTTCTTACCATTTCAGAGGCCGCTTCGGCCGCGCTTTTCAAGAGCCTTGAAATGAGCGAGCCGTCGACGCAGACAATGTCTACCTTGCCGGCCGCCTTTTGCGCGACCGACGCCTCCATCGCCATCGCCTTTGATTCTAGAAAGTCGGCCCTTGCCGAGCCGGCGATGTCGTGGTCCCACTCTGCGGCCAGGATCTTGTTGGCGCTGGTGACGGCGACCGCGTCGACGACATATAGGTGCAATCCCTGCAAGGCACGCTTGTTCCAGCTGCTGTCAATGCCGGCGGACTCGCATTTTTCCGGCGACGGCTCGTATGGTACCCAGCGCGACGACGCTTCAGCCAGTATCTTTGCAAAGTTTGAATCCTTTACTTTAGAGATCTTGGCGTCCCTGTTCTTGAGAGCGTCAAGGAAAACCTCGTTGAGCAAGCTACCTTATGCTGGCTTGCAGTAACTTAAAAAACTGCTGCTCAATCTTTCATTTTCCCGGCAATCGCGGTAGCGTCCCAGAGCGACCTCGGCTTGCCTGCGGCCAGGGCGCCGGCCTCCATCACCTTGCTTGCAATGTTGGCCGCCATCGGCAGCGCGCCGGTCGCCCCCGGGGAATTGTAGTTGATCACGTGGAACGAAGAATCGCGCTCTAGCACCAGCGTGTCCGGCACGAACCTGCCGGTCTTGTCGATGACTGACGAGCGTATGCCGGCCGTGCCCCGCTGCGTGAACGCCGACGGTCGGATCTGCGGCAGGAATTCGCGCACCCGGTTTATCATGGCGGTCTTTGAAAGCGAGCTTTTCAGCTCCGTGCTCGCCAACGAAATAAACTGCCTGTCAAAAACTATTCTGCGAGCGCCCGTCCTTGACGACTCAATTATCTTTGGAAGCATGTCAGCGAGGTTCCTGCGCCAGCTATAGGCGTAGGGCCCAAAGACTGGTACGGCGTTTGGCCCCACCTCGCGCCTCCCGTCCCCCCTTACTATCCAGTGCGGGTCAAGGAACGGGTACTCGGGGTGCCTTGGCACCGAGTAGATCGAGAGTTTCGTCAGGTCCTGGTACTGCGCAGGCGCCTGCCAGTACTCGCCCCGGAAGT
>DASTTF010000075.1:0-5510 GCA_035760305.1 Nitrososphaera sp. | reverse complement strand
AGGCTCTTTGTGTGGTCGGTGATTGCAATGTAATCGAGCCCGAACGCCTTTGCGCCCCGCGCCATCTCCTCTATAGTGGCCGTGCCGTCGCTGTTTTCGCTGTGGACCTGCAGGTCACCCTTCAGGCTCCCGTACTCTACGAGCTCTGGTATCTTGTTCTGCCTTGCAAGCTCTATCTCGCCGGCGTTCTCGCGCATCTCCGGTGGCACCAACTGGAGGCCGAGCGCCCGGTAGACGTCCTGCTCTGTCTTCCCGGCGACCCTCTTCTCGCCTTTGAAGACGCCCCACTCGTTCAGCCGCAGCCCCTTTGAAATCGCCATCTTGCGCAGCTCCACCGAATGCTCCTTGCTCCCAGTAAAGTACTGAAGCGCCGAGCCCCAGCTCTCCTCCGGCACCACCAGCAGGTCCGCGTCCAATCCGCCTGCTAGCCTGACAAACGCCTTTGCCGGGCCCCTGCCAATGACTTCCTGCACTTCGGGCATCCTTACAAAGAACTCCATCACCGGCCCGGGGTTGCTGGCGGCGACGATGTAGTCGATGTCGCCTACCGTCTCTTTCATGCGGCGGAGCGAGCCGGCGGCCATAGCGTTTTTCACGCCGGCGATTTTCAGCAGCCGCGCCTCGATCTGCTTTACGAGCGGCCAGACGTCGCCTATTATCCGCCGGCCCTTGCCCTTCTTGAAAAACTCGATCCTC
The DNA here is from genome assembly GCA_035760305.1 of Nitrososphaera sp. GTDB lineage: Archaea > Thermoproteota > Nitrososphaeria > Nitrososphaerales > Nitrososphaeraceae > Nitrososphaera. The sequence continues at coordinate 4,814 of DASTTF010000075.1, read as the reverse complement.
TTTAGCACATCCTGCTCTTTTTTCTCGGTAAAGCCGGGCACCTTCCGCAGCCTGCCCTCCGCGGCGGCCTTTTCCAGCTCTGCAAGGCTCTTTACCTGCAGCTTTTCGTACAGCAGCTTGATCGTCTTTGCGCCCACGCCCTCTATGCCGTACAGCTCGTCGACGTTGATCGGGATCTTTGCTCTAAGCTCTTCGAGGTGGCGCACCTTTCCCGTCTTTATCAACTCCTCTATCTTTGCCGCGATCGCCTTGCCGACCGCCGGGATTTCAAGCAGCCCTGCTACGCCGTTTTTGCTGTACACGTCTTCAACGTTATCCGGCAGGTTCGCTATGGTGTCTGCTGCCCTGTAGTACGCCCGGGCGCGGAACTGCACGTTCGGGTCGCCCTCGCCCACCTCCGTGAGAAAGCCGAGGTCCCGCATCACCTTCGCGACGTCCGAATTCTTCAAACAGCAATAGACCGGCCAACCTGCTTCTTAACATTTATCTGTCAGATTGCCGCAGCAATAGGCGCTGTTTACTGCGGGAAACGGTGATGATGATCGCTTTCTAGCGCTGAGCTGTTTCCCAAATTTAACAATATAACATGGAAATGCCTTTGGTTGCCCGTTACCATGCCTTGCGTCTGCAAGCAGGGGGCACAGTTTTACCTTTGGCAAAGCGCCCTCGTAGGCGATCATAACCGCGTCTGATTGCTACAAAGCGCCGCTGATAATGCCAGTAAGATGTTACAACTATACCGCGCCTCTGAGCAGGGTTAATCTTTCAACCTGCCGTCGTTAAGGCATGGAACTGTTCGAATCAATCGGGTGGATTGCGCTTGGGTTCGCGCCGACTCTGGTTGCGCTCGAAACCGCGTGGAAGGTGGGCAAGCGGCGGCCGGCTCTGGCCGAGGCGGGCGTCCGCTGATGGACTACTATACAATCGCGGGTTTGGTCGCAATGGCGCTCGTGGCCGGGCTGGTGGGTCTGCGCGTGGCAAAAGACGAGAGGCTGCTGAGGCGCAAGGTACACGTAGAATAGTGCCTATCTCGTTTTCTGCCTTAGCTCGCTGTTTATCGAAGCCACCACGAGCGAGGCGCCCTCGCCGAAGATCTCTTTCAGCGCGCCCTCGATATCGTTGAGCGAGCAGTCCCCAATTGAAACCTTGTAGGTGTGTGTGAGGTGGAAAAGCAGGGCCTTTTTCGACGGCTCTCCGAGCATGTCAAGCGACCTGTCGAGCGCCTTTGCCATGTCGTTCTTGGGCATCTACATCGCATCGCGCGCATGCGTTTTCAAAGTCGATGTGAATTTTTTTGCAGTCTTTGGTGCAATTTCGTCCAAATCCCGGCTGGCAAGAAAGCTGACCCGTTGCAAGCTTTTCTTGACCGCAAGGACCGACCTCCCTGCCTGCGGACAATAGCCCTATGGGGCAGGTCTATGAAATCCACAAGTACATGGGCGAGTCGTTTCTGTACGTAGTCGCCAGGACCAACAAGCACGCCGAAGATTACGTCAGGGGCGACGTGGACAGGATGAACGGGATGCTGACGCCGGAGATGAAGTCGGAAGGCATCCGGTACGTCTTTGCGCTCGGGACGGTGGAGAGCATGGCCAAAAAGGCCGGCGACCGGACGAAAAAGAAAGACAAAAGTGTCCTTGAAGTCGGCGCGGCAGCCAGCTAACAATTTTTATAGCAATTGCGGTTACCGCTAGAGGATGCAGAGGCCAGACTGGGACACCTACTTCATGCTGCAGGCAGAGATAGCCAAGCTCCGCTCAAACTGCCTGACCAGGCACATCGGCGCCGTGATCGTCAAGGAGAACCGGCAGATAGCCACCGGCTACAACGGCACGCCGCCGGGGATAAAGAACTGCTTTGAAGGAGGCTGCCCCCGCTGCATGGCCCGGATGAAGGGGGAGGTAAAGTCCGGCGAGGGCTTGGATCGCTGTTTGTGCACACACGCGGAGGCAAACGCGATAATGCAGTGCGCCCTGTTTGGCAACGCCGGGAGCACGAGAGGCGCAACCCTGTATTCCACGTTTGCGCCCTGCATAGAGTGCAGCAAGATGGCGATCAGCGTCGGGATCAAGAGGATAGTCGTCATTGCCGACTATCCCGAGGACGGGACGCAGCTTTTACACGAGGCAAAGGTCGATCTGGTAAAGATGAACCCCGAGCTGCTAAAGCCCTGGCTCACGATCATCCCGGCGGACCCGGAGTCGTCGGCAAAGGCAGTGAAATGAGCTGTCGCAGAAATCCTGGAACTACATGCGGATAAGCCAGTTTGACACGCATTCCTACGTCGTAACGATATTTCACGAGACCGACTCGCTTGCGGGCGCGCTCGACTTTATCAAGGGCGCCAGGCAGTTCGTCGCAACCCTTATGCACGAGATAGAAGCGGCTGCAACCGCGAATTGAGGATCAGGCCAGCCAAGAGCTCAGACATGGAAGCGATCCTCAGCTTTTGCGTAAACACATTCAGCTGGGGCGACTATATCGACCGGGTGTGGGAGTATTGGTACAGATCGGGCCGGCTGCTGGTAGTCGAAGATGGCGACAGGAAGATAGCAATGTCGCACGTGGCGGTGTGCCCAGATAACAAGAGCATGTGGCTTGAAGGCGTGAGGGTGCACCCGGACTACCGGCGGTCAAGGATCGCTACGGATCTTATTGCAAAAATGATCCAGTACGGCAGGCAAAAGGGCGCAAGGCAGGCGTCTGCCATAGTTGACGTGACAAACGTCGCGTCGCAGAGCATGATGGAAAAGAATGGCTTTGAAATCGTGTCAAGGTGGGCGTACTATGTCGCCGGCGGCAGGCCGAAGCGGAAAAAGTCAGCTGCGAGGCTCGCGACTGCTGATGAATTGAATGACGTCTGGCGCTACCTGCAGAAATCCGAGATCTACCGCCTGTCTGCAAAAAGGTACGTAAAGTCGTGGCACTGGTACGCGCTTGACAAAAAGGTGCTCCGCAATTTCATCAAGGAAAAAAGCGTGATAGTGACCGGCCGGCCAATCGACGGAGTCGCGATAATCAACAGGCGCGGCTACTGGGACAGGGCAAACATCATGCAAATAGTCTACCTTGACTCTGCGTCGGCCGGCGCGCTCGGCCACCTCGTCTCGTTCGCGACAAACCTGTACCTGGACGGCGGGTTTGAGGAGCTCCAGATAGTGTGCCACGACAGCAGGCGCCTGACGTCGCTCATCGAGAAATCCATGATAAAGGACGAGGAGCAGTTCCTGCTCTACGACAAAGTATTTACGGCAAGGGCCGCACCTTCCAGATGATTGGAATACCTGAAGGTCGGCGCCCTTTCCGTCCGCTATTCTGATGTCGGCAGCGGCGAGCCGGCGCTCCTGATCCACGGGCTGGGCGGCTCTATCGAAAGCTGGACAAACAACGCCGGCGGGCTGGCAAAAAGCCTGCGGGTGATCATGGTGGACTTGCCGGGTTTTGGATTGAGCGACAAGCCGAAAATGAGCTACACGATAAAGTTCTACAGGGATTTCGTTATTCAGTTTTTGAAGCTCTTGCAGCTGGAACAGGTGTCGATAGTGGGCTCGTCGCTTGGCGGCCATGTCGCGGCTGAAGTCGCGATAAGCCGCCCTGATCTGGTAAGAATGCTGGTGATGATTAGCCCGCCGGGTGCGCTCCCGCGCTCGTTTAAGGGGACGCCCGCCCTGATGAGGTACGCCAAAGTGATAAACGCGAAATCGGCGCAGCAGATCAAGCAGGCGCTATTTGCGGTGGACAGCAAGCCTGTAGACGACTCGTACGCGCAGCTGGTTTACCAGAAGATGACGATGCCTGGCGCAAGGGAAGCATTCCTGTCTGCGCTGATGGGCAGCGCAAAAGCGCCGCGGCTGAACAGCAGGCTGCACAAGATAAAGGCGCCCACGCTCCTGCTGTGGGGCAAGGAGGACATCATGATCCCCGTAAGGTTCGCCGAGTCGTTTGTAAAAATGAAAAACTGTCGGATAGTCCTGCTTGAGCGCTGCGGCCACCGGCCGCACGTCGACCGGCCGGCGCTCTTTAACAAGCTCGTGGCCGACTTTTTAACGGAACTCGCGTTCTAGCCTGTCCACCTTTTGCAGGAGCTCCAGGTTCTTTGACTTTATCCTGTCAATCTCATCCCTCATATGAGCGACTTCCTTTGGCTTCTTTGTCGCGTCCTTGATTATGTTTATGCACTCCTCGGCCACCCTCTTCACCCTGGGGTCAAGGTCGTGCTCTGCCACCCGCGACAGATCAGGAATCGTTTTTGTCAGCTCTGCGTCTGCCAGCGCCCTGCACGCGTTGATGCGCACGCGGAACCACTTGTCAGCCAGCAGTGATTTCAGGTGATCGACCACCGCGTGGCTGTCTGCAAACTTGCCGAGCGCAAAAGTGGCCGCCTCCCTTGTTCTATGGTGGTTGCCGTAACTGCTCTTTTCCACCAGAAATTCCGCGATCTCTTTGTCGCCGGCAAACTCTTTCAGCCCTGCAATGGCGCCCTGCGCGACGACGTTCTGGAAAGTGTCAGTCAAAGCAGCCTTTTTCAATATTGGGATTGCCTGCCTGCCCTTTGTCTTGCCTATTGCTGTTGCCGCTTCTGCCTCGACGAAATAGCTCTCGTCTTTTTGCAGCACCGGCCTTAGCAGCTCCAATGTCTCTTCATTCCTGAACTCGCCCATCGCCTTTACGACGGCGCGCCTTGCCTTTGGATGCTTGACCACAAGGCATTTTTTCAGCGCCTCGTATGCGTAATCGGTCCTGATTAAACCGAGAGTCTTAGCAGCTTCAACCGCGACTCCCCAGAACTTGTCCTGCAATACCGAGTCTTTCAG
>DASTTF010000074.1:0-3376 GCA_035760305.1 Nitrososphaera sp. | reverse complement strand
GACACATACATGCCAGGCCTGGCGGCTCTACTTGGCAGAAAACAATAAACGCGCCATAATCGTCGGCATCCCCGGCGTGGGCAAGACCACGGTCATCACCCGCGCGGCCGAGATGCTCAACCAGAAGCGCAAGACGACGGTCGTTGTGTTTGGCACGGTCATGTTTGAAGAGGCCAAGAAAATGGGTCTGAAGAGCAGGGACGAGATGCGCAGGTTGCCGGTCGAGGACCAGCGCCGCCTGCAGGAGATGGCAGCCCAGCGCATCGCTGAAATGAGGGACGACATTGTGTTGATCGACACCCACCTTTTCATAAACACAGGGGAGGGATACTACCCCGGGCTTCCGATGCGATTGCTCAACATTATGAAGCCGACCAACATGGTCATGGTCGCAGCTGACCCACGCGAGATTGCAGAGAGGCGAAAGAACGACCAGACGCGTCAGCGCGACATTATTTCCGCGGAGAACATCCAGAAAGAGCTTGACATCTCAAGGGTGATGGTGGCGTCCTGCTCGATCCTGACCGGCGCGCCGTTCGCGATAATCATGAACGCTGACGGCGGGGCGGACGAAGCGGCAGCAAATATAGCAAAGATGCTTCTAGGTGATGAAAGATGAACCTCCACGACCTGCTGATGCAGTGGCCGTTCGCGCCGCAATACACGCAGAACCCGATATTCCCGGACTTTTTGAGCGCAATGCTAGTCGCGCTGCTGATAGCGGTCGGGATGAACTTTGGCTTTGCGCTGCTCCGCAAAAAGACCACCGACATTGAAAAGATGAACAGGGTCATGAAGGAGACGAACGAGTGGCGCAAGCAGTACACCGACGCGATCAAAAAGCAGGACAAGCCCCGGATCGAGGAGCTGAAAAAGAAGCAGGCCTACGTCAACAAGATGGCGATGGAGATGCAGCAGCAGCAGATGCGCCCGATGTTCATCTACATGATACCGTCGTTCATGATCTGGATACTCGTGTTCCCCGCGGTATTCGGGGGGACCGTGGCTATATCGCCGATAGAGATTCCCTGGATAATGTGCAGCCAGGAAAACGCGGACAATGATCAAAAGCCAAAGACAAATGAGGACGGCACCACGCCGCCGCCTAACCCTGACGGAAGCCCCCTCCTCAGCGGGCCGTGCAGCGTGCCCGGCGAGGTCTACCTGTGGGGCTGGTTCCTGATAACGTCGTTTGGCTTTAGCGGCATAATATCCAAGCTGACCAAGACCAACATGCCGAGCATGACCTAGAATTGGCAGCCAGCAATTTCAGCATAGTCATTTCAGGCTGGCCCGCCGTGGGCAAGACCACCATAGCAGGCAAGCTCGCAGAAGAGTTCGGTCTTGTCATGTACAACGGGGGCGACACCCTAAAGATGCTTGCAGCGGAAAAGGGCTACTCTACTTCAAGGGACGACTGGTGGGACACGGCTGAGGCAAAAAAGTTCATGCGCGAGCGCAAGTCCGACCCATCGTTTGACAAAAAGGTGGACAAAAAGCTGGCCGAGATAGTGAGGAAGGGCGGCGCCGTGATCACGAGCTACACGCTCCCCTGGCTCGTGAAAGAAGATTCGGTGGTAAAGCTGTGGCTCAGGGGCTCGCCGGACAACCGCGCAAAGAGGATGGCAAACCGCGACGACATTGGATTTGCAGAGGCAAAAAAGATAATTGCGCTGAGGGACGGGGAGAACAAAAAGATCTACCACAAGCTGTACGGCTTTCTCTTTGGCGAGGACCTGACGGTATTTGACTATGTGCTCAACACTGACAGGCTCCCGCTCGACTCGCTAATAGAAATATCCAAGTTAATAGTCAGGCGGCACACGGGTGCATAGCGTTGAACCTGCCGCAGCTGGAGAACCTTGTAAAAGTAGACGACGACGTCACCAACGACAATTACGGCCACTACCCTGACAGGAGGCCCATTGAATCATTGTTGTATTACGGCCTCGTGCTAGTGGACAAGCCGGCCGGGCCCACCAGCCACGAAGTGGTCGCGTGGGTAAAGCGCGTGCTGGAAATCGAAAAGGCGGGGCACAGCGGCACGCTCGACCCCGGCGCAACAGGTCTACTGCCCGTCGGGCTGGGCGAAGGCACCAAGGCGCTTTCTGTATTGCTACTGGGCCCAAAAGAATACTATGCGCTTGCGCGCCTCCACTCGCACGTTTCAGACGACAGGCTAAAGCGCGTGATGCACGAGTTCACCGGCGAGCTGTACCAGCGGCCGCCGCAGCGCTCGTCGGTCCGGCGTGTCACCCGCGTGCGCACCGTCTACGAATTTGACCACCTTGAAAACTATGACAGGCTGGTGCTCATGCGGATACTCTGCCAGGCAGGCACATACATACGCAAGATAATCTATGACATCGGCGAAGTGCTGTCGCCGGGGGCGACTATGGTCGAGCTCCGCAGGACCAGGGTGAGCAACCTGTCCGAGCAGAGCGGCATGGTCAGGCTCCACGACCTTGCGGACGCATTCTCGCGCTACAAGGAAAGCAAGGACGACGAAAAACTGCGCAGGCTGATCGTCCCGATCGAGCACTGCCTGGAAGGCATACGTGGCGTCACCGTGCGCGACACCGCGGTCGACGCGCTCTGCCACGGCGCCCCGCTTGCGGTGCCCGGGGTAGTCGCGGTGCCCGGGGACCTGCGGGTGGGCGAGCTGGTGGGAGTCTACACGCTAAAGGGCGAGATAGTGGGGCTAGGGCAGGCTGCGATGACAAAGGACGAGATCGAGCAGAACGCCCGGGGGATAGCGTTTGCCATGAAGCGCATCATCATGAAGCCCAACACCTATCCGAAGGCGTGGCGGTCAAAGGGCGAGCAGGCAGTCAACGTCAAGGTGCCGACAGAGGTCGACCTTGACAGGCTGGAGACAGACAACGCCGACGAGCTGTAAAAAATCTCTAGAGGGTTTCGCCGATGCCGGGCCGCTTGCGGTCCAGCCTAGCGATGTTTTTTGAAAGATTTTCAATCGTGCCGGGAATGTGGCACTTGCACATACAGTCGTTGCAGTCGACGTGGTTGCCGCCCTTGCAGTGATCGGATAGCCCCTGTGTAGACAAAATCACTGATCGTTGTGCGTTCCTCAATTTTTAGCTTTGTCTTGGCTTATGATTAATATACAGATATGCTAGTGCAAGATGTAAGTGCCGGGGTCGCCTAGCCCGGTAGGGCGCAAGCCTGGAATTTGTCAAAACCGGCCAGCTTGTGACCCGTGAGGGTCCCGAGGGTTCAAATCCCTCTCCCGGCGCTTTTCTCAAGAGTATTAGCGAACGCTATAAAGCAAATCGGACATCCGCGGAATTGAAAGCACAGGAACTTCAACAACAATCGCTTATCGCGCAAGGCTATTATGAATGCAGGGAATTTCCTC
>DASTTF010000073.1:0-3151 GCA_035760305.1 Nitrososphaera sp. | reverse complement strand
AATCTGGCTCGAAATAAATGTGGAAAAACTCCCAGCCGAGTGCCTTGCCGCTTGATGAGCATTCGCAGTGGTTCTTGGCATGTACGCTCCATTCAAGCGTGCCAATGAACTCCATTATCTTGGGCCGCTCTTTTTCAAAGTCGAGGCACGACCCCTGCACTAATATCGTCGGCGGCCTGTTCACGGTCTTGCGGTTCAAGATCAGGATGATTTAGGTCGTTTTTGACATATAAGCGGTTGCCTCACAGATATCGCTGCAGCACGGCAGTAGCCCTGTCGACGCCGAGGTCAAGGAAATAGTTGCCTATCCTCGGGCCCCTGTCGGCGTTGAGGAACATCCTGTACAGCAATGTAAAGAACTCTTTTGGCTCCATGCCGTTGTTCCTTGCAACGTCGAACACCTTTGACTGCAGGTCCTTGGCGTTGTCTCCGCTGTCGGCCATCCCTGCAAACGGCCCGACCACTTTGATCAGCTCCTGCACCGCCTTTCTCTGCGGGCCGGAAAGCTGCACTTCAAACTTTTCGTCCTGTCTGTTGTCGTCGGCCCAGTTTGACGCCAGCCTGATCTTGTGCATGATGCCGCCGGTCTTTTCCTTGACCATGCCGTATTTTGCAAGCCTGTTGAACACCTTTTCGTCGCGGTCGTCGCCCGGCGGGAATATCGACGCCTGCTGCGCTATAAAGCGGTAGAGCGCGTGCGGGCCAGGCTGCCTTGGCGGGTCCAGCTTGCTGATGTACTCGTAGATCCCTTTTGTCTTTGTCAGCTTTGCCGGGTTGTCCTCCTTTGCCTTGCCGAAATAGACGTCCTCGTAATAGTCGTACTCGTCCATCAGCGCCGGCACGTCGTCCAGCCCTACGTGGCGTGTGCCCGTAATCCGCTTGAAGAGCAATAGCAGTATCGACTCTGGTGTGCCGTAGCGCAGCCACATCTGGGGCGTCAGCACGTTGCCGGCAGACTTGCTTATCTTTTTGCCGGACTTGTCAAGGAACATCTCATACTTTACGTGCAGCGGGTGGGCGTAGCCTAGGATTTCGTCGGCCACCCAGTCGTTGACCCTGACCGAGTCCATGATGTCCTTGCCGTACGCCTCAAAGCGGATGTCAAAAGCCTGCCACCTCGCGCCAAACTCGACCTTCCACGCGAGCTTGCCCTCGCCCTTTGCGATGTCGGCCTCGCCCTTGTGGCCGCAGCCCTTGACGTCTGCCTTGCCTATCCTGCCGCCAGAGCAGGCGTACGCAACTTTCCTTTCGTCGGGCAGATACTTCTGGGCGACCGCCGTGTAGAGCCGGCCGCAGCTCTGGCACACTGGAAAGTACGGCAGCACGTCGATGTACTTGTCCTGCCCCACAAACTCGGCTATCTTTTGGCCCAGCTTGCTGCTGCTTTTCAATATGGTGTCAATCTGCCTGACGAGCAGCCCCTGCTTGTACGCGTCCCTGCCGCTCTGGAAGCGATACTTTATGCCTGCCTTGTCAAGGCCGTCTAAAAGCAGGCTGCTCATGTGCGCGCCGTACGAAGCGTGGCAGCTGCCAAACGGGTCGGGGATGCTTGACACCGGCTTGGCAATGTGCTCCTGCAGCCAGTCAGGCTGACCGTGCGGAATCTTGCGCAGGCCGTCCATGTCGTCCGAGTAGGCGATCAGCTCTGACTTGAAGCCAAAGTTCTGGAGCGCGAGCGCGATGCCGTACGCCCTCACCGCGTCGCCCATGCTGCCAATGTGGGGAATGCCGGACGCGCCAAGCCCGCTCTCAACCCTTATCAGGTCCAGGCTGCGGCCCAGCTTTTTTTCCCTCTTGATCAGTGTGTCTGCTACCTTGTCTATCCACGTGCCCTTGCCAATTTGCTCTTCCATCTACAACACCTTTGAAACGTACGGGCCGTCCTGGCGGTAGCCAAGTTTCCTGTAGTACTGCCTTGTCCCGACCGCGCTAATGACTGCAATCTTGGCCACGCCCAATTCATCCTTTGCTATCCGCTCAGCCTCTTTAAGCAGCTTGCTGCCGTATCCCCTGTGCTGGTAGCTGTCGTCGACCTCTTTGCTGCCGACGCTTACCGCCTGGCCGTAGACGTGCAGTTCGCGCACTATTGCGCTGCCGACTAGCTCGCCACGGTGCGGCCTCGCTACTTTTCGCAGACGCAAAAAGCCGAGCACCGTTTCGCCATCCTTGCTTTCGTACGACAGGAATACCTCGCGGCCTCCTGAAGCGGAATAGTCGGTCCTCCTCAACGTTACTTCGTCTTCGGCAGGGTACCTTCTCTGCAGGCCGGCCTCCCTGCACCTGATGCACCTGCATTTGTGGCCCTGCTGCCCTAGCCTTTGCAAGACGATCTGCCTCAGGTTGCCGCTCTTTGGCCCGGCAACAATGTCCTTTGACTCGATCTCGCGCTGCACCCGCATTATCCGCACCCACTCTGGCACTATTTTTTTCGCTTCGACGATCACGTCCACAATGTCATCGTCGGAATATGCCTCATACTTGCCGCTCTCGTGCATCTTGAACAAACCGGTGTGCTCCAGCACGAGCGTCGGGTAGATCTTTAGCATGTCGGGCTTGAAGGCGTCGTCTTCAAACAGCCGCCTGAAATCCTCGACGTCTTTATCCGGCGAGCTCCCCGGCAGGCCAGGCATCATGTGCGCGACTATCTTGTAGCCGGAATCGCGGGCGATCCTGAAGGCGTCAACGACGTCGTCAAGCGTGTGTCCCCTGTTGACCAGCTTGTAGATGCTGTTGCGCAAAGACTGGACACCGATTTCCACCCTTGTCACGCCGAGCTCTAGCATCAGGTCGACGTGCGGCTCCTTGCAATAGTCCGGCTTTGTCTCTACTGTAAAGCCGACGCACCTGTTGCCGGCGGTTTCATTTGCGACTATCGCCTGCTCCAGGCTCGCCGACCTCTTGCCATTGAGAGCGTCGTAGCACGACTTTGCAAACTCTTTCTGGTAATCCGCCGGCATGAACGGAAACGTGCCGCCCACTATAACGATCTCGGTCTTGCCCGTGTCGTGGCCCCGTGCCTGCAGCTGCTCCACCTTGCCGCGCACCTGCTGGTAAGGGTCGTAGCTGAACTTTTGCGCGGCCTTTGTCGCCGGCTCTGTGCCGGTGTAGCTGAGCGGGGTGTTGAACTCGATCCCGCCGGGGCAGTAGGTGC
>DASTTF010000072.1:0-19426 GCA_035760305.1 Nitrososphaera sp. | reverse complement strand
ACCTCCTTCATTACCGTGGCGGTCAGCTCCTTCATGCTCTTGAAGGAAAGGTGCCGGACCATGCCCGGCTGCCCAAACTGCATGTAGCCAAACTCGCGCTGCTCTATTTTCTCAGGCGTTTCGATCATGTCCGGCTTGAAGTAGTACCCCCGGAACGCGCTCCTGACTATTGTGGCTGTCTTTACAATCGCGCTTTCAGTCATTTCCTCTTCCTGCCAAACTGCATCGGGTTGATTATGCCGTCGCATTCCGCGGTGGCAAAGCATAGATTCTCGTTGCGCAGCTTGTCGCAAGATGGGACAGAGTATTTCGTGTGGCTGCCCTTCATGCCTGCAAGGTGCTCCACTTGGTAGCGAGTGATCTTTTCGTTAAAGTCGGGCGCATTTTCGTACATCATCACTATTTCGTCGACAGGCTTGCCGATCGCAAGCATGTACGTCGCAAGCATCACCCTTGCAGAGTGGGGAAGGTTCTCCCCCTTGCCCATCACTTCGAGCGCATGTTTTACGCACGGCGGGTAGTCGGTGACCGCGGTGGCGCGATATTCGTAGCGCGGCGCAAGTTTCGACCGCAGTTCGTCCGCCCTTGCCTTGATCGACTGCGGCAGAGTCGGCAGCGTCATCGCCTTTATCTTGTCGTAGATCAGGACGGACAGCTCGTTCCTGACGAGCCTGACGGTTTCGTCGGCGTCGAGGTAGACATGGCCCCTGTCGACCAGCCTGTTGATCAGCTTCCATTCCTGCTCGTGAAAGTGGGACGACCTTGAGAGATAGTCAGCGACGCTGACCTTGAAGAGCCGCCCGTCCTGCGCCACGTCGATCTTCAGCTTGAAAAGGTCGTCGAAAATCTTGGCAAAGAGCGACCGCCTTTGCGTTTCGCTCTGGCGCCGGAGGTCCTCCGTCAGGAACTTCTCCGCGCGCCGCGCCTCCGCCAGCGCGAATTTTTTGAGCACCGGCTCCAGGCTGATCGACTTGACCATTATGAGCGAAACAAGGAACGTCAGGATTTCAATTTCGTACCTGTCGAGCTTTTCGTACACGCTTCCGCCGACCTCCAATTCAACGCGCTCAGCGGCCCTGTCGATGACGTCCTTCATGTCCGGCCTTTCGAGCTCCTCCCAGCCAAATCCTGATTCGCGCAGGTACTCTCCCGCTTCGTTCAGGAAGGGATACTTTGCCAGGTCGCCGGTCCCCATCCTTATGGACGACAAGTTCGAGCTATCATAGCTGAACTGCAATAAAAACGCCATTCCCGACAAGTTAAAGTACGCATTCGCCCGCTATGCGAGCGATGGGCGTCAGGGTGGGGTTCCATGTTTCTATCGCCGGCGGCATTTCCAATTCTGTGGACAACGCGAAAAAAATAGGGTGCACCGCGTTCCAGATATTCAGCCGAAACCCGCGGGGCTGGGCTGCAAAGCCGCTCGCGCCTGACGACGTGCAGCTGTTCAAGAGCAAGTTGTCGGCAAGCGGCATCGACAATGATGCCGTCATCGTGCACATGCCCTACCTACCAAACCTCTCCGGGCCTGACGGCGAATTCTACGCAAAATCCGTGGAAACTCTGGCGGGGGAGATGCAGAGGTGCAGCGCCCTCGGCATCCCGTACCTAGTGATACATCTTGGCAGCCACATGGGCAAGGGGCAGGCAGGCGGCATAAATCAGCTGGTAAAGGCAATCGAAAGAGCGCGTGGCAAGTCGAAAGCCTGGCCGGTCGTGCTGCTAGAGAACAACGCGGGGCAAAAGAACAGCATCGGCGGCAACTTTGAAGAATTGCGGATGATCCTTGACCGGCTGGACGACCCAAAAGAGTTCGGGGTCTGCACCGACACGTGCCACCTGTTCGCCTCGGGATACGACCTCCGGACAAAGGCCGAGGTGGACAGGACGCTCGACAGATTCGACAATGCCGTGGGCCTGAAAGAATTAAAGTTCATCCACCTCAACGACTCAAAGGGGCCGCTCGGCTCCAACCTCGACAGGCACGAGCACATCGGCCTTGGAATGATAGGACAGGAAGGTCTGGCGGCGTTTCTCAACCACCGGGCGATCCACGGCCTGCCGGTGATAATGGAGACTCCGATAGACGAGAAGCGGGGGGAAGAGCAGAACCTCAAGGTCGTCTTGGGGTTGGTAAAGTAGCTATTTCAGCCTGTGAGACTCTAGCTTGGTATTGTTCTCGTAATACGTTACGACCAGCAAGTCGCCCTCGTCGTAGGTGCACTGCTGGATTTCCTTTGGCTGCCTGTCTGCCGGCTCGACGACGCAGACGTCCCCGTTCCTTATCGAGACTGGCACTTCTTCAGTCACGGCCTGCCTCGTGAAAAGTTGCGCGAGGGGAAAGCCCTGCACCATCTGTATCACCATCAACGCTCCAAATAACGCGAGACCAAAGAGTATGGCCAGTTTCTTTGTGGACATCCTCTCAAATTCTGAAGAGTCAGACGGGTAGCCCACGCTGTAACAGGGTCTGCACTTTTTAAAAACCTTATAGATCAGCGGGTCGCTTCTACGGCGCCCTCAATTGCTTCTTCCTGTTCCAGCCACTCGTCGAAGTAGGCCAGGAGAAGATGGGACGCGAGCTCCTCTTTCGTGTGGTCCGTCTTGAGGTGGACTGACATATAGTCCGGGGTAAAGAACAGGTTGCAGATGTAACAGAATGGATTCCGTTCATGCTCTGTTAGCAAGACAGCTCACCTAGTTATTTGACTGTCAATATAAGAATATCGTTATGTCCGCGTTTAGACACTCGCAGGCGAGCCGTTCCCGCAAGCGGCCCATTGCAAGAGAGCAAACATGTACCTGCTTATATGATCGGCAGGCCGGTAGAGATGTTTTGGATGGAGTAGGGAATCGATAATCGCAGACTTGAGGAGGCTCGGGGTGCAGGTCAACCAGATTCTCTCATACCGCCCGACCGACCAGCAGCTAAAGGACATGAGGGACGGCCTGCTGAGGCTGACCAAAAGAGCCGGCGACCAAGGAAATTAATAAAGAGTAAACAAGTTATAAGTAGGTCAGCAAGAATGTCTTGATACATATGGTCTTTGGCAGAGACATCCGGCTTTCAAGGATATTAAAGGACGGCAAGATGCTGTGCATCCCGATGGACCACGGCATCAGCAACGGCCCGATCAAGGGGCTGGAGGACATTAACGGCATGATCTACCAGTGCGCCGCTGCCGGCCTGACGTGCGTCCTTGTCAACAAGGGTATAATCAAGACGATGCCAAGGCCGCCGGACATCGGGGTAATCGCGCACTTTTCCGGCAGCACGTCGCTTGGGCCCGCGCCGAACCGGAAGATGCTGATGGGCAGCGTCGAAGAAGCGATCAGGCTCGGGGCCGATGCCGTATCATTACACATCAACATCGGCGCAAAGGAAGAGCCGGAGATGCTGCAAAAGCTGGGCATGGTCGCAGACAAGTGCACAGAGTGGAGCGTGCCCTTGGTCGCAATGATGTACCCGCGCGGCGAGAACATAAAGAACCCGCACGACCCGGAGATCGTCGCGCACGCGGCGAGGGTCGGCGCGGAAGCCGGAGCCGACATGGTAAAAGCTGTTTACACGGGCGACGTCGACTCGTTCAAGAGGGTGGTGAAGAGCTGCCCGGTCCCGATAGTGATAGCCGGAGGGCCAAAGGCCAACACCGACCGGGAAATCCTGGAGATGTGTGCAGGCGCGATGGCGGCAGGCGCAAAAGGCGTGACGTTTGGCCGCAACATATTCCAGCACAAGAACCCTCCGGGAATAGTGCGGGCGCTGCGAAGGGTGATAATCGACAATAAACCTGTTAAAGAGGCCCTGAAGGAACTTGACTGACGCAAAGCCAAAAGAGCTGATAGTCCGGCCGACGGCGTCGAAAACCGCCCTAGCCGGCTTTATGTCGAAACTAAAAGAGAAGGGCGTCACGATCGTCAACGCCGACCCAAAGGCGGCCAAGGGCTTTCGCACTATTTACGAGTCGGAGGACGCCGACATGGTCGTCTGCAAGACATTCGACCAATTGAAATCATTAAGATCGTCGGGCAAGAGCCTTGGCTACTTCAAGAAGGTGCTGAGCAACGCAGACGTCGACGAGATTGAAAGGGCGTCGCAGGCCGGCGCGGAATTTGTCATCGTCGACGCGTCTGACTGGAAGATAATCCCGCTAGAGAACATTATCGCGAAACTGCACAAATCAAAGACAAAGGTGTTCACCACGGCTAAAAGCTCGCGTGAAGTCGCGACAATGTTTGCAGTGCTGGAACTTGGAGTCGACGGCGTGATACTGTCGACAGACAGCGAAGACGAAGTGGACAAGGCACGGCAGCAGCTCTCCAGCGCAAAATTCCCGATAAAGCCCGCAAAGATAGTGGAGATAAAGGACGTGGGAACGGGCGAGCGCGTCTGCGTGGACACCGCCTCGATGATGGGGATGGGCGAAGGGATGCTGATCGGGAGCAGGTCGAACTTTATGATTCTTGTGCACAACGAATCCGTGGGGTCGTCGTTCACGTCGCCACGCCCGTTCAGGGTGAACGCCGGCGCGGTCTATTGCTACACGATAGCGCCGGACGGCAAGACCCGCTACCTCTCCGAGATCGAGTCTGGTAGCGAGGTCTGGGTAGTAAACAGGGAAGGCGCGGCGAGGAGGGCGGTGGTCGGAAGATCAAAGATAGAGACGCGCCCGCTGAGGATGATCCGGGCAGAGATCGACGGGGAGACCGGCACGGTCATACTGCAGAACGCCGAGACGATCAGGCTGATGACAAAGGACGGTAAACTATTGTCCGTGACGGAGATCAAGGTGGGCGACGAGGTGCTGGGGTACGCAAAGCCGGCGTCCGGCCGGCACTTTGGGATGGAAGTGGACGAATACATCGTGGAAAAATAATCAGTCTTCTCTGGCAAACGCCACGAATATCCGGTTAAGGCACGTCGGGCAGCACGGCCTTCCGTTAAACTCTGCCATGCTTCCAGTAGCGACTTTCAGCCCCTTGCATATGAAGCAGGTCTTCTCTGACATTGCCGTAGCCAAGAGGTATATGTCAGGCCGCGTTGTCATTTAACGACTATTGTGTAAGAGAAGTGACATGCTTGCCGGAGGCGCCTCAAATTCAGCTCGGAAAAGCGAGCTGGCGGTGTAGCGTCTTTTTAGCCTGTTGTTTATTACTTTAAAGTAAGCCGGATATGGACGAACTAGACGAGCAAGCGGAGACACCCAGTAATGCTTGCGCAGGAAGAAATTGTAAACCAGATTGTCCTTGGAAACTGCAAGGATGTGCTGCGGAAGCTTCCAGAAAATTCCGTGCAGCTGACGATAACTTCGCCGCCGTACAGAAACGCGATCGACTATGACATGCACGCGTCCGGCAGCGGCGGATATTACAGAGGCAAGCTGAACCTTGACACCGGCGACTACCTGACCGACATGGTCGACATTTTCGGCGACAAGGTCTACCGCGTGACAAAGGAGGGCGGCTACTGCTGCATAGTAATCGCAAACGAAGTGGTCAACGGGACGATACTCCCGCTGCCGCACATGCTGCTGTCGAGGCTGGTGCAGCCGTTTGGCAAGTGGCAGCTGCACGAGGAAATAATCTGGCACAAGGTGACCGGCGGCACGAACCGCTACGGATCGTTTGTGATCAACCCGTACCCGAAATACTACCGCGCAAACATCATGCACGAATTCATACTCATACTACGCAAGGGCGACGTCAACACTGGCCGCACGCAGAGAAAGAACGCGCTGCCTGCGACGCACGAAGAGTGGACGAAAGAAATCGCAAATTCAGTGTGGCACATAGCGCCCGTCCCGCCTGGGTACATCGACCACCCGTGTCCGTACCCCGAAGAAATCCCGTACCGACTGATGAAGCTCTATTCCTATGAAAAAGACGTAGTCCTCGACCCGTTCAACGGCAGCGGCCAGACCACAAAGGTGGCCCACCACTTTGGCCGCAGGTACGTCGGCATCGACCTAGTCAAGGACTATGTCAGCCTTGCAAGGTCCAGGATAGAGCGCGAGCCTCTGCACATACGCAACGAGGCGCTCATCGCCAACTGGAAAAAGATCCCCTCACACTACAAAAAGCACTAGCTGTTTTTATTATAGGCTGCCCCTCTATTACATATGAGCCAAGACACGATACGATCAGAGCCGGTAAGCCGGCTCTTCCATGACAAGAACTTTGGATTTCTGGCAACGCTGATGAACGACGGATCGCCGCAGGTGACGCCGATATGGGTGGACATTGACGGCGACTATATCATCGTCAACACCGCCAAAGGCAGGATAAAACACAAGAATATTTCAAATGATCCGCGCGTGGCGGTTTCTGTGGCGGATCAGGCCAATCCGTACAACATGGTGACTGTGCAGGGCACGGTGGTGGAACAGACGACAAAGGGTGCAGACGAGCACATCGACAGGATGGCGAAAAAGTATCTGGGCCTTGACAAGTACCCCGGCCGCGCGCCGGGAGAAAAGAGGATTATTCTAAAAATCAAGCCAGACAGGGTGTTCCACCAAAAGCCGCCGCGCTGATCACGTCGGGCGGGTGTTGCGCTCTTTGAGCAGTCTGCCAAGCGCCTTTTGCCTGATGGCCGTTTCAACGTACTGGTCGTCGCAGCCCTTGCACACCGAGTAGATCGCGGCGCTGTCCTGACTCGGCGTTGTTACCTTTTCCCAGCGCAGGCCAGAGTCGCTCTTTGAGCAGATGACGCACGCCTTCTTGCCTTCAAGGACAGATCCGTCGGCGCCGGTGTACATGGCGTACATCTCATAGCCCTCGTCTGCAAGCCCCTTCCAGTCTTTTGAAAACGCCTCGGCCATCTGCCGATCAAAGCCAAGCATCTGGATCTTCGTGGCATGCTCCTCCAGAGAAGTCATGATGCATGCTAAATGTGGCAGGGGTTAATAATCTGTAGGCAGGATTGTGTAAGCCTACATGACATACACTGCTTTAACTGCTGTTTTTGCGCAAATTTTACTCTGATGCATCCGCACACTAAAAAAGTCGTCATAATGACTGCCATTTCGTTTGGCATAATCGCGTTTGCATACATGATCCCGGTGTTCGTAGTACCTGTGGCACTCGGGGTTTCAGATGCTGCGAGCTGCACGGACTATGGCTGCGCCAACGCCATGTTCAGCAAGTGTGGCGGCTTTTCTACAGAAGACAACCCGTCGGACTTTATGGGATCGTGGACAAGGGGCATGGAGGGCATGATGTGCATGTTGGGCTTTGACACGGGCGCCCCGTCAAACACTTCTGCCGGCCAAATCACGCTTAATAAGGCGTAATTGCCTAAAAGTAGGCATGTCGACGGCAGCTGCCGGCTCTAAAACTCCAAAACAGCACCGCTGCAGCGTTTGCGGGAGAGTTTTTGACTCGGCCGAACTGCTCGAATCGCACAAGAGGATGGAGCACGGCAAGAACAGCTCGCCCCCTGCCGGCGTGGGATAAAACAATTAATTTAACTTCTAGGGCATAATCAGTGCCTTGGCCCCCAAGATCTGCGTGTCAATAGCGCCCGGAGACGTCCAGTCGATAAACAAGCAGGCAGACCGCGCCTTTGAGCTTGGAGCCGATTACGTCGAGATCCGATTCGACTTTTTAAAGCCGGAGCAACTGCAGCCGGCTATTGACGCTGCAAAGGGCATAAAGGGCAGAGCGGTATTTACGCTTCGCTCAAAGGATCAGGGCGGCAAGTTTGCCGGGAGCGAGCCGGACCGCGTAAAGTGGCTGCACAGGCTGGCAGAGCAAAGGCCGATGCTGCTCGACGTTGAGCTCCACACGCTGCAGGAAAACGACGAGCTGGCAGATTTCCTTGAAAGCCAAAAGACGCCAGTGCTCGTGTCGTGGCACGACTTTGAGGAGACGCCGTCAAGCGACAAGATAGCTGATCTGCTGTCAGAGATGAGGGTCTACAGCAACTATGTCAAGATAGTGACCACGGCAAAGAGCGTTGACGACTCGCTCAGGCTGCTGGAGATGTACAAGACTGCCACGGGGTTGCACCCGATCTTTTTCGCGATGGGCGAGGCAGGCGTGGTGTCGAGGGTGATGTGCACGGTGACAGGCAACGCGCCGTTCACCTACGCGAGCCTTGAGAAGGCGGTCGCGCCCGGCCAGCTCCCGGTAAAGCAGATGAGGGATCTGTATGACAACCTGAGAGTATGATCTTCTCACGACCGTTTCTTTGAGGTTATATATGGCAGACGCAGATATTCGCGCCTAGGCGTGCAAGGCTCGACCAAGACGTACTGCATCATAGGCGACCCGATCCAGCATTCGCTCTCGCCTGGCATGCAAAACGCCGCCTTTGCAGCAGCGGGCCTCAACTGCACCTACATCGCGTTCAGGGTCCCTGCAAACGAACTGAAAGAGTCGGTCGAGTCGCTGCGCAGCATAAACGTTTCAGGGTTCAACATCACCGTCCCCCACAAGGTGGAGGCGATGAAGTACCTCGACGAGCTGGACGCGTCTGCAAAAAAGGCGGCGGCAGTCAACACAGTCAACAACATCGAGGGGATTTTTCGGGGGTACAACACCGACATCGACGGCTTTATCGAGCCCTTGCGAAAGCGGCATGTTGATTTCTCGGGCATGCGGGTGCTCGTGCTCGGGGCAGGCGGGGCCGCCCGCGCGGTGGTGGCCGCGCTTGCGCAGGAAGGCGGCATGGCAAAGGTGATGATTGCAAACCGCAATGTGCAGCGCGCGGGTGAGCTGGCCAGGATCGGATCAAATCTTGGATTGAAATGCGAAACGCTGCCGCTCGACAAGGTGCAGGGCGTTTCGGCGGAATGCGACATGATAGTCAATGCTACTACCGTAGGCTTGAGCAACGAGCCCAGTCCTGTTGATCACGAACACATCAAGAAGGGGAGCATCGTCTACGACATCGTCTACCGGCCGATAGTCACGGACCTGATCGAAAATGCCAAATATGCACAGGCGACCGTTGTATACGGCTACGAAATGCTGATCGAGCAGGGGGCAAAGGCGTTTGAGATATGGACAGGGCTGCCGGCGCCAAGGGACGCCATGAAAAAGAACCTTCTAGGGATCTTTGGGGAGCCGGTATGAGAAAGGCTAGGGCCACGATGCACGGGGCGATCTCGATAGTGAACGCCATAGCCACGGGCAACGGCTCGGCGCTTGGCATCTCGCTCAGGGTCACCGCGGAGGCGGAGCTTGGCAGGGGCCGCGGAGTAAAGTTCCTGACAGGCAAGAACGATGACAGGCTAGTCAACAACATCATCCGCAACACGATGCCGAAAGAGATGATCGAAAGCAACCAGGTGACGATAAGGGTAAAGTCGGAAATCCCGATCGGCTACGGGCTAAAGAGCTCCAGCGCGGTGTCAAACGCCGTGGCGCTTGCGTGCAGCAGGCTTGCAAGGGACGAAGTCGACGACATCGCGGTCCTCGACGCGGCAGTCCGCGCTTCCCTTGACGCCAAGGTGTCGATAACGGGGGCGTACGACGACGCCACCGCCTGCTACTTTGGCGGCTTTACCGTCACTGACAACTATTCAAAGAGGCTCATCCGCAGGGAGGAGGCCCCTGGCAATCTGCACGCGATCATTTTCCTGCCGCGCAACACTCCAAGGGGCGATGTGCACAAGCTGAGTGCCCTGTCTGATTTGTTCACGGACGCGTTCAGGCTGGCCGAAGCCGGCGAGTACTGGAAGGCGATGAAGCTAAACGGCGTACTCGCTTCGGCCGCGCTGTCGTCAAGGTACGCGCCAATAATGGCCGCGCTCGAGCGCGGGGCGCTTGCTGCAGGCATATCAGGCAACGGCCCGTCGGTCGCGGCGGTGGCGTACGAGGACGAGATCGACGAGATAAAGTCGGCGCTGTCAAAGTTTGAAGGGCGGATAATCATTTCCAAAGTTAATAACCAGAAGGCGAGCGTCGAGATCACAGATGGTTAGTATACTGGTCAAAAAGTCCAAGATAAGCGGCAGCGTGAGGTGCCCGTCGAGCAAGAGCTACAGTCACCGGGCGATAGCGATCGCGTCGCTCGCAGAGAGGCAGTCGACCGTAACAAACGCGCTGCTTGCCCGCGACACTCTTGCCACGCTCGCCGGCTGCCGGGCCCTTGGCGCACAGATAAAACATGAGGGCACGACTGTGCAGGTAAAGGGATTACATTCATTCGAGCCGCCGGAGAACGTGATAAACGCCGAGAATTCAGGCACCACGATAAGGATAATGACTGCCATGTCAGGCCTCGTGAGGACAGGCCACACGGTATTGACTGGAGACGAAAGCCTCCGCAAGCGGCCGATGCAGCCGATGCTGGACGCGCTTGCCCAGCTCGGCGTCGAAGCGTATTCCACAAAGGCAAACGGCACGCCTCCGCTCGTCGTAAGGGGCGGCGGGATAAGAGGCGGCACGGCCGTAGTCGACGGCAGCGTTTCGAGCCAGTTCATCTCCGGGCTTCTTATCGCAGGCATCTACGCCGACTCGGAAATAGTGATGAGGATAAAGGGCAGCCTGGTGTCAAAGCCGTACGTCAGCGCCACCCTTGCGACTATGAAGCACTTTGGAGTGTCTATAGATCACAGCTCTGACATGCTGGAATACCAGATCAAGGGCGGGAAATACCGCGCAGCCAAGTTCGACGTGCCAAGCGATTTTTCAACCGCGGCATTGATACTTGCCGCCGGCGCGCTGGTCGGCGAAAAGCTAAAAGTGAAGGGGCTCAACTTTGCGCTGCCGCAGGGCGACTCGCAGATCGTCGACATCCTGAAGCAGATGGGCTGCCCGATAAAGGTCGACAAGGCAAAGGGCGAAGTGGTCGTTCAAAAAGCCGACGAGCTGGAGGGCGGCGACTTTAACCTGGGCGACACGCCGGACCTCCTGCCGGTGGTCTCGATACTCGCCCTCAAGGCAAAGGCCCCTGTCACGATAACCGGCGTCGCTCACGCAAGAGTGAAAGAAACAGACAGGGTCGCAAACATTGCTCAAGAGCTGGTAAAGTTCGGGGTGCGCATCAAGGAATTCCAGGACGGGCTAAAGATAACGGCGGTCAAGCCGCTAAAGAACGCGTCGCTTGAGGCGTACAACGACCACCGGCTCTTTATGGCGTTCACGATAGCGTCAATGATGACTGAAAGGTCGATAGTGGCCGGCGCCGAGTCGGTTGACGTCTCATACCCTCACTTCATCCAAGACATGAAGCACCTCGGGGCCAGGGTCTCGCCGGCACCAGACAGAGAATAACTTCCAAAAAGACAATATATAGAGCAGGCTCAAGTGCACCTACTGGAGATGGGTGGCAGCATTATAGGCGAGCGCTTTGTCGCCATGAGCTTTGGGGAGAGCCACGGGAGGTGCGTCGGCATTGTCGTGGACGGCTGTCCGGCAGGCCTGCCTCTGGCCGAGTCGGACATTCAGGGTCTGCTCGACCTGAGAAAGCCGGGCCAGTCAGTGGTCACGACCCAGAGAAAGGAAGAAGACAAGGTGGAGATAATTTCAGGCGTTTTCAACAGCCACACTACCGGCGCGCCCATCTGCATGCTTATCTGGAACAAGGATTCCGATTCTAGATCATACGAGACGATAAAGGACATCCCCCGCCCGGGCCACGCCGACTACCCCGCGATGGTAAAGTACGGCGGCTTTGCAGACTATCGCGGCGGCGGCAGGTTCTCCGGCAGGCTCACTGCGACTCTGGTGATGGCCGGAGCCGTTGCCGGCAAGCTGCTGAAAAAGACGCTTGGCATAGAGACAGTCGCGTACACCACCGAAATCGGCACCGTCAAGGCTGGCAACATCACACCGGCCAACATTGCCACAAGATATGGCAACGACGTCCGGTGCCCCGATCCAGTAGCCGCAGAAAAAATGAAGGACGCGATACTGCAGGCGAGGAAGGACGGCGACTCGCTTGGCGGGGTAATTGAATGCGCCACCAGCAGCTTGCCTGTTGGGCTGGGCGAGCCGATATTCGCGTCGCTCGAGTCAGACCTTTCAAAGGCGCTCTTTAGCATACCTGCAGTCAAGGCAGTCGAGTTCGGCTCGGGCTTTGCCGGCAGCAAAAGGCGCGGCTCTGAAAATAACGACGTCTACATGTTAAAGGGCGGCAGGGTGGTGACCAAGACCAACAACGCCGGCGGGATACTGGGCGGCCTCTCAAACGGGATGCCGCTTGCCATCAGGGTGGCCTTCAAGCCGGCGGCGTCGATAGCGAAAACACAGGAGACGCTGGACGTTTCAAAGAGCGCGCAGGCCAGCCTTGCGGTGCCGGGCAGGCACGACCCGTGCGTCGTCCCTAGGGCGCCGCCGGTGGTCGAGTGCGTGGTCTCGATGGTCCTGGCCGACCACGCCATCAGGGCCGGCCTCATACCGCCCGTTCTCAAGTGATGCCGATGGGCAAGAACGACGAGCTGGAATCGCTGCGCCACCAGGTCCGCGACGTGACTGCCCAGATAATGCGAAACGTGCAACAGCGGATGGAGCTTGCAAAGCAGATCGGCGAAATAAAGAGCAGGCTTGGCATCGACGTCAAGGACGAAAAGGTAGAGCACGACATACGCGTGATGGTTTTATCGCTTGCAGACCAGATGGGGATGAGCCGCGACTTTGCGCTGCAGCTGCTCAACATCCTGCTCGCCGAGTCGGAGCAGGTGCAGGCGCAAAAGCGGCTGCAGAAAGGCCAGAAGCAGACGCACATGGGGATATTCCTGAAGGCAAAGCAGCTGGAAGCGTCGGGGAAAAAGATAATCCACATGGAAGTCGGCGAGCCGGACTACCCTCCTCCTGCGGCAGCCGGAAGTTCGCTGGCCGAGTCGTTCAGGCTAAAGCAGTACCACTACACCGACACCCGCGGCACGCCGAAACTGCGCAGCGCCCTTGCAAAAAAGGAGCACGTCTACGAAGACCAGGTGATGGTTACACCGGGCGGCCGCTTTGCGGTTTTCAGCGCGATCACGTCGCTGCTAAAGGCTGGGCAGGAGCTGATCGTGATCGAGCCGGCGTGGCCGGCGTACAAAGAGTGCGCCGACTTTATCGGGGCAAGGACAAAGGTCCTCCGGACTACCATAGAGGGCAAGTGGGTCCCGGACCTGAAGCAGCTGGAGGAAATGGTAAACCCCGGCACGAAAATGATAGCGCTCAACTACCCGAACAACCCGACAGGCAAGGTGCTTGACGGCAAGACTATGGAGAGGATAGTGTCGATAGCCCAGGACAACGGCCTCTACCTGCTGAGCGACGAAGTCTATGCCGACTATGCGTTCAAGAAATTCGCCAGCGTCCACGAATACGGCTACGACAGGAGCATCATGGTGTCATCGTTTTCAAAGCGCTATGCAATGACCGGGTTTCGGGTGGGCTATGCGGTCGCGGCCAAGGACGTCATTGCCAGGATGGCCAAGGTGCAGGCAGTCGGCATAACGAGCGTGGCAGAGCCGATGCAGCACGCCGCGCTAGCGGCGCTCGGGGAAGACCCTTCGGGAAACGTCAGGACCATGAAAAAGAGGCTCGACTTTGTGTGCGGCAAATTGAAAGAGATGTCGCTCCGGTTCGTCGAGCCGGACGGCGCGATGTACGTCTACCCTGAGCTGCCAAGGGGCGAGGACATTCCGCTGGTCGAGAAGCTGCTGGAGAAGGGGGTTGCAATAGCGCCGGGGAGCGGCTTTGGGGACTATTACCGTCAGTTTGTCAGGATATCTGCGTGCCAGCCGGAAAAAACGCTTGAAAAGGGGCTTGACGTGATGGCGTCGGTGATAAGGGAGCAGGCGTAAATTG
Organism: Nitrososphaera sp.; assembly: GCA_035760305.1. Classification (GTDB taxonomy): domain Archaea; phylum Thermoproteota; class Nitrososphaeria; order Nitrososphaerales; family Nitrososphaeraceae; genus Nitrososphaera. Next base: position 5,674 of record DASTTF010000072.1, on the reverse strand, counting down.
AAAGAAATCGCGATCATTGGGGCCGCAGGCAAGATGGGCTCATGGTTCGCCAGCTACTTTGCCCGGCGGGGCCTGCATGTTTCTGCATACGACGTAAATAAGAAAATGCTCAAGGCTTCCGGCAGCGTCAGGATTGCAAACAGCATAGCCAGCTGCGTAAGGGACGCCGATTTCGTGCTTGTTTCCGTGCCGGTAAGAATGACGCCGAAGGTAATCATAGAGTGTACAAAAAGCATGAAGGCCGGCGCTGTCATTTCGGAAATTTCGTCGGTAAAGCACGGGGCGTTCCCGGCGCTCCGGCAGACGCCGGGCAGAGTAAAGCCGCTCTGCATCCACCCGATGTTTGGGCCAGGCGCAAGCGAGAAGATGCAGCCAAAGATATTGCTCGTGCCTGTCAGGAACGAAAAAGCCGAGCTGAAAATCGTGCGCAAAGTGTTTGAAAACGCCGCGGTAAAGGTGCTGCCAGACGCCAGGGCGCACGACAGGTCGATTGCGACGGTCCTTGGGCTGACGTACTTTGCAAACATTGTCTTTGCCAAGGTCGTATCGGCAGGCGACGTTTCGATGCTAAAGCAGGTCTCTGGCACCACGTTTGGCCTCCAGTCGCTGATTGCTGAAAGCATACTGGCAAGCGAGCCGGACCTCGTGGCTGCTCTTGTACAGGAAAACCCGTACGCAAAGAGATACATCCGGCAATACCTTAAGGCTGCTTCGGCCGTTGCCAGGATGGCGTCTGCCAAGGACAGCGGGAAACTGAAAGCCGACTTGAAGAAGATCCGGTCAAGTCTGCAAAAGCGGCAGGACCTTCAGCAGTCGTATCGGAGAATGTACGACATTATCGAGAACATAAAGTAAAAGGAAAAATACGCGCTGTGCTTCAATGAAGGCATGACGCTCCTCTGGCGCGACGCGTGGCTCAAGCCCCTCTCGGATTTCGACGTGGGGGCGGAGAAATGCAGCTACTGCAAAAAGGCGTTTGGCAAGGTAGACTTTGTCACCGCGTGCGACTTTTGCGACAAAGGGATAATGCACGACGCGTGCGCCAACAAACATATCCTGTCGAATCATAAAAAGCAGCTGGAAGCAAAGATAAACGCGCACAAGGACAAGCCGCTGCACGACTACCAGTAGCTAATCTGACGGCGGACCTAGGTAGTCCATGCCCGTGCCGCTCCTGCGCTCGCCGTCGATGGTCGAAACTGTCCGGGTCGACTTGATGCCCGTAACCTTCCTGATCTTGTTGATCACAAAATCCACAGTGTTGCCGACTGGGACTTCGAGCCTCACAATCAGGTCAAACTCGCCGTACACACCTTCGACTGACACCACGCCGGGCAGCTGCGATATTTCTTCAAGGACCGGCTTTTCCATCCCCGGAAGAGTGTTGATCATGACGTATGCCCCCGGCATATGGCTATGTAGACCGGCGCCGGATATTAAACGATATTGCCTATTCTTCCACCAGTATCAGCTTGTTGTTGAACTCGAACGCAAGGCTCTTCTGCTTCAACCTGATGCGGATCTGGTTCGCCGTTTCGGCCATCCTGCCTTCGTCAAAATCGTTGGTGTGTATTTCCACGCGGGTATATTTCGCGGGCTCCATCTTGCCTTCAAAGTACCCGTCAAACTCGATCAAAGACATGCCCCTGTACCTGGATGCCATTTCGCGCACTATCTCCAGATAGCCTTCCACCCGGGGCAGGTAGAACTTTACCGAGTCGTTAAACGCCCTGACGTTCATCACAGTGATCCTGTGCTACATTCTTTAAATGCGCGTATCAACTAATTTTACGTTTCAATCTTTTTAAAGAAACGGAGTAAACAGGGTGTTGTCGCAGGTAAAATTATTCACGTTCAACGCAAGCTCGTTCCCGCTGGACCCGTCGGTCGAGAGCTTTTTAAAGTCCAAGGGGGCACTGTCGCTTGACTTTGGGACGTTTGCATACGTCAACTCTGAGGTGATGCCAGCAGTCCTATCGGAACTGGTTGAGAAGAACAAGACAGACGCTCACTCAAGTGCCGACCTTGTTGCCCAGCTAAAGGCAGAGGTGGGCAGACATGGCGCCGAGAGGCAAAAGGCAATGGAGGACAACGCCCGGCTGGCGTCTCAAATCCAGTCCCATTCTGCCGAGGCTGTTGCGCTGAAGGAGCAGGCTGCCGGCGCCGCGAGGATGATTGAAACCTTAAAGGCCGAAAATGCCCGCCTCCAGGCCGCGTGGAAAAATACTACTGCCGCGCCAACGGCCCAAGCAGTCCAGGGCGACGACAGGTTAAGGCAGTCGTACGAAAAGCTCCAGAAAGAGTTTCAGGTGTTGCGGGCACAGAGCGCGGAGGCGCTGGCGTCGCTCAAGGTACTCGAAGAAGAAAACGAAGAGCTCACACAGGAGCTCGACCATCTGAGGAACCAGCTAAAGAACGCGGCCGCGCCAAAGGCCGGCCCGGCCCCTTGAAGACTTATATAACGCGCACAAAGTGAATTTTATTGATGGCCGAAAAGATGACAGCCGTCTGGCTGATTATTCTTACTATCATAGTTTGCGCAGCCGTGCCCGGAGTCCTGATCTGGCTGACTTCAAGCCCTGCGAACGTGCTTGTTGGGTTCAATATCGTAGACGAGCTGCCAGCGTACCTGGCGCTCCACTAGCGCATTTAACGTCTAGCCTGCCAGCTGATCATTATGGCGTTTGAAGGGCCGGAGAAAAAAAGAAAACTGCTGATTTCTATGGGCATCCTTGCCGCAATCGTTGCCGGCGCAGGCCTCGGCACGATGGCAATCACGAGCTACTTTCGCGGCCAAGACCCGATCTACCAGTGCATCGACAACTCAGAAGGGCAGCCCTTCCAGCTGTCAGTCCCGATCACCGTGTTTGAGGATGGCTTTCCCGTCATTGTTCCGAGAGGGGTGGGCATCGAAGACGGATGCACGCGCCCGGTGCACACGCTAGAGGAGAACGTCATCCACGTGGCATACAGCAGGCCACACGAGTTCACGCTGGGGCATTTCCTGTACTACTGGATAGGCAACGACCTGCAAAACTATGACACGCAGGTGTACGTCAACGGCGAGCTGCACACCGACGGGCCCTTTCTTGACATACCTCTGGGACCGGACGACTCGATAAGGATCGAGTTCACTAGCAGAAACCAATAATAAAATGCAGTTTCATACAGTTGCGTGAAAGAGGTCCGCACAGAGATCGAGATCAACGCCGGCCCAGAGAAGGTCTGGAAGATACTCACAGACTTTGAAAAGTACGACCAGTGGAACCCATTCATCAACAGGATAATCGGCCATGCAAAGCAAGGCGGCAAGATCGAGATCCACATAGAAACGCCCGGCGGCAAGAAAAGAAAGTACGGGCCGACGGTGACCAAAGTCGAGCAGGGCCACGAGCTCCGCTGGCTCGGCAAGAGCCTGCTTTTGAACGGCGAGCACATTTTCACAATAGAGCAGCTGCAGGCAGGGCGCGTCCTGTTCGTCCACCGCGAAGTGTTTGACGGGCTGCTGACTTTGATTTTTGGCAGGAGCCTCGACACCGACGTGAGGCAGGGCTTTGAAGAAATGAACCGGGCCCTGAAAGAGAAGGCAGAACGAGCCGCTCTTTAATGAAAATAATTATTTAGCCGCCATGCCCTTGGTACTTGGTGCCAAATTACTACGAAATACTTGAAGTGTCGCCGGGCGCGACGCCGGACGAGATAAAAAAGTCTTTCCGGCATTTGGCACTGAAGTACCATCCGGACAAGAACCGGAACTCTGAAGAGTCGAAGCAAAAGTTCGTGAAGATAGTGGAGGCCTACGAAGTGCTCTCAGACGACCAGGCGAGGAAGAACTATGATATCAGCGTCTTTGAACCTCCGCAAAAGCCTGGTCCTGCGCCAAAGTGGACGCCACCGGCAGACTTTTCCACGGTGTACAGCTACGAAGAGATCAAGAGGCGCTACCGGCCGAGCACCGTCGGGGGCGGCATGTGGGACATCAGCGACAAGGCCAGCTTTGGAATGTGGAAGGCAACTATGGTGCTTTTTGCCTGCCTTGCAGCCGTCGTAATCTACATCGTGATTGCAGGCTAGTGCTTGTGGCGGTTCCTACTGCGCCTGTGCTCTTCTTCCCTTGCCTTTGACCTGCCAAATGTGACATACCTGATCGCAAAGAAAGCTCCGATCACAAAACCCGGTATGGAAATGGTCATCATTGATCTGTCTCCTACCAACAGCGCCAGAAATAGCGCCAGCACGCCGGATGACAGCGAAGCGATCATGAGCATCAGAACCATGGATTTTGTTGCAGCCAATTCACCTACTCTAGCAGGCAATGGTATAAGTCGTTTTCTGTCCTAAAGAAATAAAAAGGGACTGGAATTAAAGGCGAACGGGATGCGAATAGTCGCAATAGGCAGCCGCGTTTTTGTCACCAGTTTCCAGCTTGCCGGCGTAAAGGGGGTAAAGGTTGAAACGCCGTCAGAGGCGCTCACCGAAATCAACAGGATGGACGAAAACAGCGGAGTCGGGCTGGTGCTGCTGAGCGACGACATTGGCAGGGAAATCCGCTACCAGCTGACAAACCTCAGGGCAAAGAGGCCGATCCCGCTCATCTTTGAGCTCCCGTCGCCTGGAAGCAAGAAGGAGAAGGTTGACTACCGCGCCCTTCTCAAGCAGATTCTGGGCGTCTAGCCGACCAATTACTGGTTGTAGGCCGCTCCCTTTACGTAGAAGGCCTGACCGCCGTTCAATTCAAAGCCAAAAAGGTGCGTGATATTTGTCAAGTCGGCGCCGGCCAAGTCAATCTCATACATCTTCCATTCTCTGTCGAGATCCACGCTCGTGCTGTTGGCATATGCAGTTGCGTTGCCCTCTTTGCCCGCCACGTTGAACGTCACGCTTTCGCCTCCGCTTGCGCCCATCGCCCAGAATACAAACGTCGTTGCGTCTGTCAAGTCAGTCGCGTTGGCAGTATACGCAACGCTTGCCTGCCCAGTGTCAACGCGCTCAACCGCCGTGCATATTTCGCAGTGGATCTCTGGGTTCACAAACGAATCGCTGATTTTCAGGCTGCTGGCGTTACCTGTTATCTCTACCTGTGAGTTTTCTACTACAAATAATGGAAACTGGGTTGCAGGTGTGAGCTCTGCGGACACCGCGCTCCCGGCGTTTGCCATGTAGACAAAAGTGACCCTTAGCTGATCTCCTTGCTGCAGGCCAGACGCTCCAAGTATCAGGCCAAGGCCGCCTCCTTCGGGCGCGCCAAGCGGCAGCACGTCCACGCCTGCGACCGCCCTCACCTCGCCGTCGCTGCCTGTGGGCAGAGTGGCGGCAGGGCTATTGTAAGAAAAGGACTCGCCGGACGGGCCATACACCCTCCATTCGATGATGGATACCGAAGGCATGGCACTGCTGTTGGTTTCAACCAGGACTGTCTGGACAACAAGCGACGAATTGCCGGAGATTTTTGCTTCAAATGACGCTCCGCCAAACTGCGTAGAATTGCTCAAAGTGTAAGTGACAGTCTCGCTCCCGATTATCGAGCCAGCCGTTTGGCCGTGCGCGCTCTGCGATACTGCAAAAATAGACGCCGCGACAGCCATAATAATCAGCACAAGTTTCATGGAAGTCGCGCTCACTCGCCGGTGCTGTTTGTGGCCGCCGTGGAGTTGCCCAGCAGCTCGGGAACCTG
>DASTTF010000071.1:0-3926 GCA_035760305.1 Nitrososphaera sp. | reverse complement strand
GAAGGCGCTGTCCCACGCAATTGAAAGGATAGAAAAAGGGATGACAAAGAGCCAAGGAAGTTTTAATTTTACAAGAGAGGAATCGAAAAAGAAAGTACTAGCTTGATTGTATGAGCAGGGGCACATGCAATCCGTTCAAATATCGCCAGTGCAACAGGAATGTCGTTGGCCGGATCTGACAGCTTTGCTGTGGAACAGGGCAAGGCAGAACAAGTAGTCGAGTGGATGAACGAGCACGCCAAAAAGAACGGCCAAAAGTTCCAGGCAAAATTGTCCGGCTATACTATGGAGACGACCAAGTTCGGCACCTTTGAAATGATATCATGGAGCGGCGACTGGCCGGTCGCGCGCAGCATCATGCAAAAGGCCAGCGGCAAGGTGCGCGCCAAGGTGATCGAGTCCGGCTACCACGAAAAGCGCGACCTCCTCTCCGCGATGTTTGGGAGCCCCTCCGAGTTCGGCAAGGTGTATTCGGGCGGCAAGCTCGTCGGCCAGATAGAGACGGTCAAGAAATCCGGCAAGTGGACGGCCAAGGCCGAAAGCTTTGCGTGACTATTTCCTGTTCTTAAAGTACAACTTTTTCATTTCCTGCACCCACGCGTCCTTTTTCTCGTATATCCGCTTATGCTTCCTCGGCCTGCACACCGACATCGCGTACGAGCAGAGCAGGGGAAAGTAGACCGACGAGTCGCCATAGACGATGACGTTGCCCTTGTGCGAGGTCTTGATCTTGCCCCAGCTCTTGCCCTCCTGCAGCGTCGCGCCGGAGAGGCCGCCCGTGTCCGGCCGGGCGTCGGTCAACTGTATGAGGTAGTCCTGACCGCCCTCCTTTATCTTCAATATCTGATATAATGCGGGACCAGTCTGCTGGAAAAAGTTCTTTGGCACCCCGCCGCCAAGCTCTAGCCCGCCGGACCTGTTGCTCTTCCAGAGGATAGCGGCAGACTCGGCGACGTCTAGTATCACGTTTGGAAAGACGCCCTTGCCTTCGAGCAAGAGCGGCAGCATGTTGAGGCCGATCGACGAATCGCCTATCGCAGGCATGTAGACCGGCACCCTGTGCTCGTATGCCTTTACCAGAAACGACTTTTCCGGGTGCCGGGCGTTTTCCTTGGCCGCCTTGCCCAGCGCGTAGCCAATGTCGGCTGTGGACGCGTTTGGCGGCACGTCCTTTGCCTTCCTGATCTCTTTTTGCACTATCAGATCCTGCGCCTGCAGCGTCCCCATCTCTTTTATGTAGACATCGTAGATCCTCACGATCTGCTTGGCATACAGTATGTCGTCGTCGACGTCAAAGTGCCCCTGCCTCACCGGCAGGTCGTAGGCGAAATGCAGGTCGTGGTAGACGTTGGCGCCTGTCGCCACGATCCAGTCGATAAAGCCCTTCTCTATCATTTCAGAAATCGTCCGGCCAAGCCCGATCGGAGTCATTGCGCCTGCAAGGGTCAGGCAGACAGTAGAGCCTGTGTTTATCATGTCTTCAAGTGTCTCCGCCGCCTCGGCCAACCGGCGCGCGTTATAGCCGGTCGAGCCGTAAAACTTTATCAAATCTGAAACGGTCATGTCTGCGGAAACTTGCGGGGGATCGATCTTTCTGCCGGTGAATGTATGCCTGCTGTCCACCCTTTTGCTAAAAGGGCACCTCTATTAAAAATTCACTGCTTTGTCAGCAGCAGGCAGGCGCAGGCGGCGCCATGGAAGTGCAGTGGGACCTGGGAGTCTGCCCTGCCCGCGGCCTCCTGGCTGCACTTTGTCCATTTCCCGGCGTCGTAGCGATAAAACTCTTGTTTTGCCACGGAGAAGCCGCCGGCCAGCCTCCCAAGCGCCCTTTTGTCATAGATCCTGTGATCGGGTTTTTCGCCCCTGCCGTATGGGACAGTGACTATTGCGCTGCCGCCATTTTTCAGCATGCGGAAAATTTCCCGCATTGCCTTTGCGTCGCCGTTCTTGTCGTCTATGCCGCAGGCAAGCCCGACGTGCTCGATCGTGCTTGTGCAGATCACCTGGTCAAACGCCCCGTCCCTGAACCCGGCCGATCTGGCGTCCATTATCGCGTCTCCGCCCTCTAGGTCGATCCCAAACGCCTCCCACCTTTTCCCAAATTCCCTGATCGCCTGCACAAGCGCGGACCCGGCGGACCCGACGTCAAGTATCTTTGCATTCTTTAGTGGCGACACAAGGTTTCTGGCAAGGAAGTCGTACTCGACGAGCCTTTCTGAAGTGACGCCTGCCAGCAGGCCGTGGACGTCGAGCCTGCTGCGCCTGGCTGCTGACAGCGAATATACTGGGATGTCCAATCCAGTCCGCTCGCTCTTTCGATATTTCGCGACGTGGATGATTTTCTTTTGCTGGAGCCCGGCGATTGTTTTAGTTATTTCGGACATGCTTGCGCCCGCCTGCCGGTAAAGCGAGTACTGGTCGGCAGGCGACTTTTTCAGAATGGAAATTACGCGGTCCTGCAGCGTCAAGTGCTAGCTTGCAGCACGTACTCTTTTTTATCTTTTAAAACGAAAGAAAAATTAGTCGACGTGGCCCTACTTGCGCCTTGCCACTATCGCTTCTTCTGCTTCGACCTTGGTCAGGCTCCTTTCGATTTCCGGCTGGAACCTGGACTTTGCGAACAAAGCAGCAGCTGCGCATCCGCCAAGGATGACGCCGATCGTGATTGCTTCAGTAATCATGCCGGTCATCTGCACACCTAATGATATAAATCAATATTTTATGATAATATAATAAAATCAGAATATTATGATATTAAATTTCTGCATGACAGGCGAAGTGCAGTAATAATTTCTGCAATATAAAGCTACAGATAGTATAATTAATGTAATTTTCGGCTTGCGCTGAAATATGTAGACTACGCATGCACTAGAACGTCAAAAGTTTTTTTGCCGCGTTCACTTTTTCCAAAAGTTCTTTCAGGAAAATGTCGGCGAACTGCTCAAAGCTCTGCACGCCGTGTTTTGCCTTGTATTCCTGCTTTCTGTTTTCATACTCTTCGGCGAGCCAGCGAAAGTCGGCCTCCTTGATGCGGACGACGTTGTCCTGGGCCGCCGCCTTTGACTCGAACATGTTTAGCATGAAGGCGCCGGCAAACTGGGTGAAGCTGTTGGCCTTGTATTTTCGGTCATAGTCGTCCTTTAATTTTTCATAGTTTTCTTCAAGCCACGCCTTGACGTCGGAGCGTATTGTAAGTGACGTGTAGCGGCCGGAAAAGTTTGCATTTATGTTGTGCATCTCCACCGAGTAAAAGCCCCGCTTTACCTCGTTCATCATGATGATGAGTGCGCTCGGCAGGAACATGCCAGGGTAAAACTCGTCAGTGTCCTTTTGCAGCCGGGTCAGGATAGCCGGCTTTAGCCCTATTGTAGCATACCCCTGGCTTGGCACAGGGAGAAGGAAAGGGTGGACAGTTAATTAGTTTATGCGAGTTTGCTCCCGGTAGGAGGGACGTATCCCTTCAGGTCCTCACCCCTGATGACATCTTCTTCCGGAGGCTCATAGTCGACAACTCCGTGCCTCTGCTCTCCCGGATACTTCTTTTGCGTGGCAAGGGCCACTCCGATAAAGAGGGCAAACGAAACGACAGGCGGTATCATCGAGTCCAGACCAGCCAGCTCAGCCGGGATCGTGTAGAACAGCACCAGCCTCAGCACCGTTCCTCCTATGAGCGATGCCATGGCAGCAGGCATGTTGGCCTTCTTCCAGAACAGGCCCAGGGTGAGCGGGGCAAGGGCGCCGGCAAACACGATGTCAAACGCAACGATAAGGTAAATGCCGGGCTGCGGGAGTTGGGACGCTAGTATGAACGCTGCAACCATCATCGGTATCGTAGCTATCCTTGTTGTCCTGAGCAGTTTCTTGTCTTCCATCCCGGGTTTTTTCATGATCCCTCTCAACACGTCTCGTTGTATCAGGTTCCTTGA
>DASTTF010000070.1:0-3175 GCA_035760305.1 Nitrososphaera sp. | reverse complement strand
ATCATGCCGATTATCGCGAGGATGAGCATGCGCTCGGCGCGCTCGCCGATGCCGATGCCTTTCAGCTCAACGCCAAGCGACTCGGCCCGCGCCCTCGTGTAGCTGACAAGGATCGATATTCCAAGTGCTAACAAACACCAGAAGGGGTCTGCAAGGCTGCCAAAGGCAATGCCTGCAAAAATCACCACTTCAGATATCTTGTCAAAGGACGAGTCGAGGAACGCGCCTTTCTTGGACGCCTGCTTTGTGACGCGCGCGACGCTGCCGTCGACTATGTCGAAAAATCCGGAGATCAGAAGAAGTACGCTACCAGTAATTGTGGCATAATACCAGTTGACTCCCAGTCCAAAGGCAGGAGAAGCGTACGCAATGCCGGCTGCAATCGATATCGCAAGGCCGACGCCGGTCCAAAAGTTTGCGGACAAGCCGGTAGAGGCAAAGCTCGTGCCAAGTTTGGTCATCATGGGCTGGAGCGAATCCCGCAGCTTGTTGAGCAATGATTTTCCAGCAGGATTCTTACATAATAGTTTATTCACAATAAAAAGAGAAGGTCAGTCGAGCTTTTCTTTTGCCTTCTCGACCCGATATTCTGTCTCAAGGTCCTTGTCAGGGTCCCGGGTCTTGTTTGCGACTGCCTTCGCCCCTGCCTTGATCTTATCCGTTGCGTCTTCAATGTCGCGCTCGGCCTCTGTCTTTCTGTCGACCTTATATTCTACCTTCTTTTCAACTTGAATGTCAGTCATTGCTATCACAGTTTTTAAATCAGATTTATGGGATTGTAGGAATTTAATAGTAAGATTTTTACGAACATTATTTTCTCGAGTATCAATCCAAATTCATTAATATCAAATTTTCATGTATATATCGAAACTGCAAGTGAGCGAGTGGGACATACGATCGGCGCTAGCAAAACTTGGCGTCGACTTCCGGGCCGAAGGCGGCAGCGCAAAGGTGCATGGAGCCGCGCCCATAGGAGAGGCGACCGAAGGCGACCTCACGTTCTGCTGGTACGACGGCGAGAAAGGCGCGGCCTGCATTGCAAAGTCAAAGGCAGGCGTCATACTGTGCAAGAGCGAAATGCAGGGCATGGTACACCCAAAGGGCAGGCAGGCGCTCATATTCACCGACAACCCCCGCCTCGCGTTCGTCCGTGTCCTGAACGAAATGCAGGGCAAGAACAAATTGGCCGGCATTTCTCCCAGAGCGTCCATCTCCGAGAAGGCAATGATAGGGCAGGGCTGCTACGTCGGCGACTATGCAGTGGTAGGCGACGGCTGCGTCATAGGCGACAACACTGTCATCTACGACAGGGTGTCGCTTGTGCAAAACTGCATACTGGGCAGCAACTGCGTGGTCCAGTCAGGGGTCTCTATAGGCTCTGACGGCTTTGCCTTTGAGCGCCACCAGACCGGCGAGCTGGAAAAGTTCCCCCACAGGGGCTACGTGAGGATAGGCGACAACGTAGAGATTTTCGCCAACTGCTCTATCGCTCGCGGCTCGCTCTCTGACACCGTGCTGGGCGACGGCACGAAGCTTGATGCGCTGGTGCACATTGCCCACAACGTGGTCATTGGCAAGAACTGCGAGCTTACCGCCGGCACGGTCATTGGCGGCAGCACGACCGTCGGCGACACCACGTGGACGGGCCTAAACTCCACCCTGAAGAACAAGATCAAGGTGGGGAGCAACGTGATAGTGGCGTCCGGCGCGTCGGTGATACACGACGTGCCCGACGGCGACATCGTGGCCGGCGTGCCTGCAAGGTCGATAAAGCACAAGGTGAACACCGACGAGCTGTTCCTGATGGCAGGCCAGAAAAAGGCGACAGAAGCCTAGGCGCTTATCGACTCTATTACTTCCTTCGGCATCTGCTCAGACGTGACTTTTGAGGTGTTTTCCTGCGGCACCTTCAGCAGCTTGAATTCCTTGCCAAAGCACAGCTTTAGCACCTCAAAGGCCTCGACGCTGGTCACCGATTGGTCGAGCCTGCTCTGGAGCGCCCTGTATTCCGCAAGGCCCTTGATCGCGTTTGACTTTAGGAACATCTTGCTTCTCTGCGACCAGAAAATGTTGATCAGCTCGATCTTGTCATCGATCACGTCAGAGATGTCGTAGTACACCTGCGGCTTAAAGTCCCGGGTCACCGGGATTTCGTACGCGAGTATGTTCGGGATGAACCTGCCGGCCTCGATTGTCGACGCGGCGATCGCGCGGTGGTCGTGGTGCGTGTCGCCGACCGAGTGGGTTATCACGATGTCCGGGTCCGCCTTGTTGATGAAAAATTCGATGTGGTTGATAAGCTCGCTGCTGAGCGACAGCCTGGTGTCTTCAAAGTTGTCGATCCAGAGCCTTTTAGCTGCAATGAATTTTGCCGACTGCATCAGCTCCTTTGTCCTCTGCTCCGGGTCTCCAGATGCCGCCCCCTTTGTCAGCGTGTACATGAAAACGTTGTGGCCCTGCCTGGAAGCTTTTAGCAGAGTGCCGCCACACCCAAGTTCGATGTCATCGGGATGTGCTCCGATGGCCAGAATGTTCATCACGAACAGGTGGACAGCTCGCTTATTTATCGAGTATCAAATCAGTCTCTGTCATAATATAGTAGACGATTCCTCTCACCCATTCGCAGATTTTGCGCCGCGAAACTACTATAAGATTTCACGCTAGCCGCATTGCGGTTACTCTTAAATCCATTGCAATCGGTCTTGTTTCATTGAGGATGTTTGTTGTCCCCGTACTTTTAGCTCTAGCGGCAGTATCGACGGCAGGAATAGCCAACGCGCAGTCGATCCCGCTCCCCCCGCCCTTTCCCGAAAACAGCCCTGAAGAAACAAGGATAGCGGAAAACGACAGGACCCCGCCCAAGATAGAAATCCTGACGACAGAGCTTGCCGCAGGCAAGAATGTTTTCAGGGCGAGGATAACCGACGACTCTAGCCTGCAGGTCAGGGAGGTAAAGTACGTCCAGGACGGTCAGCTAAAGATCGACGGGCTCTTCCGCGACCAGAACGACGTCTACAAGGCGCTGATAGACATAGATCCCCCGTCAAGGATCGTCGTGGTCACCGCGGCGGACGCAAACGGCAACCAGGCATCGGCCTTCAAGGAATACGACGTTTCCGGATCCGAGGACATATTCACCCAGATTATGAACATGCTGTCGCAGATCCCCCGCTAC
>DASTTF010000069.1:0-9109 GCA_035760305.1 Nitrososphaera sp. | reverse complement strand
TAAAGGGAGGGACCCTGACAAGCGAAGCATGCCCAAAATGCGGGGGAGTGCAGGTGCGCTTTGCCGACAAGACTACTTGCATCAACTGCGGCAACGAGGAAAATGCAGGCGCCCCGCAAAAGGCAGAGCCGGAAAAGGCGTCTGCGCAAGGGTCGGCAGGCTTGGCGTCAGTGGCTTCAATCATTGAAGAAAAGATCGCGCTCATTGCGGCAGAGATAAAGTCTGAAAGCGACGTCATGACGCAAAAGCAAAAGGCCGATCTGCTAGAGAGCTACCTCCGGATTCTGGAAAAGGCTAAGAGCCTGATGGGCTAACCAGCGGAATGTATTTAAGCGCTTGAAAACAATCTGCACCAGATGAGCAGCAAGAAAAAGAATGCACCGCTGCCGGCTTCAAGCGCGGGCCTTCTCAGGTTCTTCGAAGACGAGACAAGGGGCGTCAAGGTAAAGCCCGAGATCGTGCTGGCCGTAACCGGCGCAGTTATCGCGGCGTCAATTCTGATAAGAATTCTGTTCCCTGTCGGTTGAGCGTACATGTTTTCGCCCGGCCAGGACGACGTATCGAACATTCACAGGCGCTGGTCATTTACTACGATGGGCCCATCATCCGCCAAGGTATCTTATACCATCTGGCTTGGGTGCGCTGTGGGAATCATTGTCTTTTCCCATCTCTTCCATTTGCAGGCCGGCCTGGAAGGGCTTGCCTTCTACCTTCCGGTCGGCATCGCCGCACTTGCAGGCTCGCACTATCTTGACTACCTGGCGCTGCACGGGACGCCTGTAAACAAGCTCTCAAAAGTCGCCCATGTGTCCGCGTTTGCCAACGGGCTCTGGCTGCTGACCGTCCTCATGGGGATAGCTGCGGATTTAGTTTTCGCCAAGGCTCCAGGAGTCGACTATATCGTGGCAGGCATGCTGCTTGCGGCCGGCCTCCGGATAGGTATCTTTACTTCGGTCTTTGGGGCCGGCCTCGGCAGGGCGACGGCGGTATCGTTCATCCAGCCGGTGATCTTTGTCCTTGCGTTCATACCGGTGTCGTACCACTCGCCTGCCACGTTCAGCTCTGCCGGCCTGATGTTCGGGGCCGCATTCCTGGCGCTTGGGATCGCGTGGACGGTCATTGCAGACAGGGCAGGGAGGCCGGGAATAAAGAGCACCTTTGTCGTGCTGCAGGCGTTCATCGCCGCGTGGACCGAGCAAAAGGCTGACAAGATGGAGGAGTTTACGGAAGCAAAGGCGCACGACGACATTGTAGCGACAAAGATAATCCGCTTTGGCAGCCAGGCCGCCGTCGTGCTGCCGGACGTCCACCCAGGGCCTTTCAGCACGGTAGGCGGCAGCAACCTCCCGTACGTGCTGTATGAAACTTTTAACAAGAGCGCGATTGTCATGCACAGCGTCTCGGACCACTCGCTCAACATCCCGTCAAAGAGGGAAGTGGACAAGTACGTGAAAGAGCTTGCCAGTGCGTCAGTCGTGGAAAAGGGCGGCACGTGCAGCGCGCCGGCCCAGATCAGGATTGGCAACGCCACTTCCACGGGCATTATGTTTGGCAACTCTGCGATGGTGATGCTGTCGCTTGCGCCAAAGGGCATGGAAGACATCCCGCTGGCCGTGCGCACAGAGCTCGAATCCTTTGGCATAGGACTGGGCTTTTCTGACGTGCTCGTGGTTGACTGCCACAACGCGATGGGCAGAAACCTGGAAGACCTGGACAGGAACGACCTCGTCGCGTCGGCAAAGCAGTGCCTAGAGCGGCTGAAGGAGCAGCCGCAGCACGAGTTCAGGGTCGGCTTTGCCGGCATGGACGGCGTTTCACAGATGCCGGAACTGGGGGGCGAGCTCGGCCAGGCCGGGCTTGCGGTGCTGGTGATCAGCGTGAACGGCAAGGACTACGCCATAGGGTGGGCCGACTCGAACAACATGGAGAATCGCGTGCGCGACCGCGTCGTGTCAAGGATGAACGGCAGCGTCACGATGCTGGAGCTCTGCTCTTCAGACACTCATTCCACTTCGGGCAAGAGGACGCGGGAAGGGTACTTTGCCCTTGGTACCACGAGCAGCGCCGACGGCCTGGCCGCGGCGTACGGCCAGCTGTGCTCAAAGGCGGCAGGGAGCACCGCAGAGTCCGGGTTCGAGCTTGCCTCCGCGCAGTCTACCGTCAAGGTGATGGGGCAAAAGCAGTTTGAGGACTATTCCAAAGCGCTCGACAAGTCGATGAGCGTGACCAAAGTCTTTGTCATGATTACCGTCGCGACCTACATCGCGATGCTGGTGCTGTCCTAGCCTGCCACGTAAATTTCGGGCAAAAATCCCTTCACGTCCATGACAAACGACCTGAACTTGTGCACCGGCACGACGGGGACTCCCCCGGCGAACCTCACGGATTCGGCGTGGAGGGTCATGATGACTGGCACGGCCTGAGATGCTATGCCATGCTTGATCAGGCACCGGGCCCTTGCCGCCTGCTTTTCTGCAAAGCCCGCAATAGACGAAGTGCTGCTCCGCTTCCAGTGCTTGCAGTCGACTGCAATGGCAAACCCCGAGCTGACCCCGACCACGTCGATCTCCATGCGGGGTCTTGTTAGCTGCACGTTTGTCTGCGTCCTGTAACCGAACGATGCAAGCGCCTCCGATGCGAGCTTTTCAAAGTCCTTCCACGACAGGCACCCGGACACGCGCTCGATGTCGCATCCGCCTTGCAGGGCGAGCATTGCGGCGTAGAGCCTGTCAGATCCGGAAAATTTTATCGCGTTCTTGCCAGTGGCGCCGATGTTGTTGCGCGTCAGAAAATCAAGGACGCCCTTTGCGACGGCCCTGCTGGCTATTCCAGACGCCACCTGAAATTCTTCAAGCGTGGTCTCTGGCTCTATGGCGGCGAGCGCCTTAACAAGCAGGTCGGGGTGCAATATCGCGTGTGATATGGCCTGCGTCTATTTAAGCCCAGCAAGTAGAAATAAAGCGGCATGCACTTTTCTCCTGCCGTGCCGGACTGGAAGGATTTCACAGTGGTGCTCTGCGTGGCGTTAGTAGTGCTAGGCGCGGGCGCGCTGGCAGTCGCGGCGCAGACGTCTACGATAGTGAAAGGCAAGGTGCTTGAAAAGGGGACCGCCACCCTGGACCTTGGCAACGGCAATTTGCATTCCACGCAGACCATTTCAGTGCTAATTGAAAACGACGACAGGGTCTTCCGGATAGAGCGCGGGACCGTGGTAAAGTACGCTGTCTCTGACGGCGACGCCCTGCTGGTTGACGTAGGGTCAGAGGTGGAGCTGCTGATATCGTCATACAGCAGGATGGCAAGGGTGATCGGCCTCGGCGGCGCAAGCGCTGTCTAGAGTTTACCAAACTTTGACTTCAGAAACTCGAGCGTTTTGCCGGAGCCGGATTCCTTTACAAGCTGCCTTGCGTCTTCTGGGGTGTCGATATCGTACATTAGTTTTTTGGAAAAGAAAAGTTTCACCGGGATGCCGAGCGACCCGGCGGCCTTGATGTGCGTTTCATAGCTGTTGTTGTCATAGTGCGTCTTTATCGCAGACGGGGGCTTTCTGAGGAGGAGGTTGGTCCCGTCGTAGCGGAGCGACGGGCAGATCACGATGCACCTGTCTTCGCTTACTGCCAGCTCGCATGCCATCGCAACGTCGAGGGCGTCAAGGAGGGGGAGGTCCTGCGGGATCACCACAGTCGCGCCGGCGCCCTGATCTGCCAAGTAGCGGTCGCCCAGCGCGACGGCCGAATTGACCCCGCTTTCCTTTTCCTCGTACAGGAATTTCGCGCCGTGCCTTGCCGCTATTTCTTCTGCGCGCCTGTCGCCTGAAACCACCACGACCTGCTGGAGCGACTGCACGCCTGCCAGCACAGACAGCGTGTCGGTGAGCATCAGCGACGACAGAAGGATACGGTCGTCTGCGCTGAGCGTCGGCGACAGACGCGTCTTGGCGTTTTCAAATTTTTTCACGGGGACTATTGCAAATATCTTCATTTTCTGATCTTGCTCAAAATGTGCCTGCCGAGCCTGACTTCGTCTTGTCGGCTTTTCATGGTTATGTTTGTTTCGTAAACCCGCATGCCGAGGGCCTCTATCCTGTGCGTCATGCGGTGGTCGCTCCTGGAAATAACGAGCGCGCCGGCAAAATCGCGGTAGCGCTGCGCGACTCCTACGGGCGAGATCTCGAGCCCGAGCGCCTTCATGTATTTTACGGCCGGCCCGCTCACGGCCTTCCCGCCAATTAGCGGAGAAACTGCAAGCACCTTTTCCCTGTTTCGCACAAGCTCTTTTCGCAGGCCTTCAATGGCGACGATCGGGCCTATGCTTGACACGGGGTTTGCAGGCGTGATTATCACCGCGTCTGACTGCCTTATCGCGTCGACGGCGTCGCGGTTTGGCGCTGCCTTGTCAGCGCCGTCATACCTGACCCCTGTCACTTTTGGCACCGCCCTGTGCTTGACCCAGAATTCCTGCAGGTGCATATCTCCTTTGCCGGTCGTAATCCGGGTCGTCACTTCGTCGTCTGTTGCCGGGATTACTCTGGCCGCAATAGAGTAGCGATCCCTCATCCAGCCGGTTACCTCTGACAGGCTTTTGCCGGCCCTGATCATGTCTGTGCGCAATACATGAGTTGCAATGTCCCTGTCGCCCAGTGAAAACCACGCCGGCGCGCCAAGTTTCTTTAGCTGCTCAAGGCATTCAAACGAGTCTCCCCTGATGCCCCAGCCACGCTTTTCGTCAAGCTCGCCGGCAAGGCCGTAGATTATCGTGTCAATGTCGGGGCACACGTACAGGCCGTAAAGCCAGATGTTGTCGCCGACGTTTGAAATCACCGTCATGTCCTTTGCCGACCTAGCAAGGCCCCTGACCAGTTTAACAGAACCGGTGCCGCCGGCAAGAACCGTTATCATCAAATTGTAAGCAAGGTTGCGTTTTATTATATCTGCCGAGAAGAGGCTCTGTCAAGAACCTGAGAAGATAAGAATTATAAACCAGACAGAGACAAATTATCTCGTGAAGTATTCCGCCACTGTGTTTTCTGGAATAATCGCCGCGCTTTTGATCTCGAGTTTTGTTTCACAGGCACATGCTGCAGACCTGCGGGCGCTCTTGGTTCCAGTGCGCGACAATATGGTTCCTTCATACATTGGCGTCAAAACTATCACACTGAATTACCCCGCCGGCAGTTCTCTGTCACAAGAGCTTGACGGAGAGATCCGGCGTATTTCTTTTACGCTGAATGGGACAGCCGGCCAGCAGGACGAAACAGGCATTAGCCAGCTTATCAATTCCATAAACGCCGCCCTCTTGGAAGCTAATAGTCCTGCCCAGGCCTCGGCAGTCACGGTGTCGTACAGCGCCGTGCTCAGGGGAGACCCGACGCGTGCAACCATATCCTACAAGGCAGAGCTCGAGCCGACGCTGGAAAACTATGTCCTTGCTGTTCAAGAGGGGAGCCAGATCATAGACCTCGAATGGAGGGGCATCGCAATCAACACTCCCGTAGTCGTGAACGCTCCGGATATTGGCGAAATAGACATCAACCACCCCGCCGGCATTTTCCAGGCGCTATATCCCAATGTTGCAGATAAACTCTTGAATTCGCAAGCTAGCGAAATAATGGAAGATCCAATCATGAACTTTGAGGGCTTTGACTTTCCGATGGCGTCGTGGCACAGGCTGTTTGACCCTGTAGGGACTTATGGCGGCTCTGTAGACCTGCAGGGGACCGAGGGCGCGAGCGTGCTGTCCGTCTATGCCTACGGCGAGGGCAGCCTCAGGGAAGGCGTCCACCTGGCTGAAGAAAAGGACGTGTCAGCAAACATTGACGGCGCTGATGTTTCAGTGCATTCCATAACTCCTCCTCCAAGCGCCCAGATCACGGTCACAGGCTTTTCAGACGTGCAGGAATCAGAAGGAGCCGAATTTGCAACGGTGACGGCGGACGCTCCGGAAGGAGTCCAGACCTCTTCCGGCGGATTTCCGATCCAGGTGCTCCTGGTTCTTGGCGGCATGATGGGCGCGATTGCCCTATTCGTCCTCTTCAAGGCAAGAAAGTAGCTGCGCCCGGCCCGCTTTAATTTATTTCACAAGCAGGTACATACAATATCAATCACAATGCCTATTATCTGAAATCAGGTTTGTCCAGCTAATGAGAACGGAAGAGGAGGCAAAATACGACCTCAACGAGCGGATATTCGAGTTGTACGACAGCGGCATGTCTGTCGAGAGCATCTGCGAGCGCCTTGACACGACTTCCGACTATGTCAACTCTGTTCTCAGAGACGTGCCGACCGAAGCCTAGCCTTCTTCCCTAAGGTAATACCCCGCGTCCATCAGGGTTGTCACCGTCGCCTTTCCCTTCTGCAAAAGCGACTTGCCTGCAAACCTTGTCCTCCCGATCCCTATGGCTTCAAGCCTGCCGTTCAGGATTATCACGAGCTCATTTTCGCCCAGCGTGTCCGACGCCTTGACTACCGACTCGCCCATGACGTCCCTGCCGTACAGGACCAGCTTCTCCGCGTTTTCGTTCACGGTGACGTAAAACTCGTTTCTCTTGCCGGACCGCGCAAAAAGGTCGGCGCCAGCCATCGAAGGCACGAACTGCTTTTTCAGCTCGCCTATGGTAAGACCCGCGAGGTACGGCTGCATCTGCATGACCGCTTCCATCTCGCCGGGCACAAGGCAGACTTTTTTGCTGCCGTTTTCCTGTATCACGAGCGATCTGCCTTTAAAGAATTCAAAGGCGCCCCACCTGCCAAGGGCCCTGTTTATCAGTGTCGTTTCTTCCCTAGTGGGCTTTCTGTACGTCAACCCACTCTCAACCTCGCAATGAAAAAGCCGGTAGTGTCGTGCATGTGCGGGTACAGGCGGCGCGCGTTCTTTAGCTGGCCGTCAAATGCCATGTCTCCAAACCTTGTCAGCCCGCTGCTGCCGTGTTTAGTCGGCTCGACTGAAATGTTGCCGGACTTTTTCAAAAGCCGATCTACTACCATTTCGTTTTCTTCGGGCGCAAACGAGCACGTGGAATAGACTAGTATGCCGCCAGGCTTTACCATGCTGGCCGCAACTTTGATCAGTTTGTCTTGCCTGCTGGAGCAATAGTCGACGTCCTCCGGCGTGTGGCTAGTCTTCCTCTTCGCGTCTTTTGCTATCACCCCTTCGCAGCTGCACGGGGCGTCCAGCAGCACCCTGTCAAACTTGCTCTGGAGTTTCTCTGCCTGCAGCCCGTCCATCCTCAGTATGCAGGTGTTGTAGACGCCGCAGCGCGCAAGGTTGAACGACATGGACCTCGCCCTTTTCTCGTTTGGCTCCAGCGCGACTATCGTGCCGGTGTTGTTCATCCTCTGCGCCATGAAAGTCGTCTTGCCGCCTGGCGCGGCCGCGACGTCCAGCGCGGACTGGTTTTCAGAGGCGTCCAGCGCGTCGACTGCCATGCACGAGCTGAGGTCCTGTATGTAATAGTGGCCGAGGAGGTATTCGTTAGTCGCGCCGGCCGACATCGGCGCCTTTTCCACAGCAAGGGCTTCGGGGATTGTAGTCCTTTTCAGCTCGAACCCCTTTGAGCGCAGCCGGCCTTCGAGCTCTTCAATGCCTGTCTTGAGCGTGTTGACCCTGATGTACTGGGTGGGCGGCTTTTCCATCTTGCCCATAAAATTCTGAACATCGGGAACGTATTCCAGGAACCTGCCGACAAGCCACCGGTCATAGCCGTACATGGCGGCAAGGCCCGCCGACTCCTCTGACTCTGGAAATATCAGCGTCAACGCTGGCAATGCTGCATATTTTCTGACTTATATTATCTGCTGGCAACTGCAACAACAAGGCCGCCAGGCGCATGCGGCGTGGTTATGCAAGAGCGGTAATAAGATCAGAGCACGTCTTCCTGCAGGCCGCGGCTTTTGATGTATTTCAGCAGGGTGTCAAAATTTTCCTCGACCCTGTAATACCGCACCATGTTTTCAATGGTCTGGTCGTCGTAAATGTGGTGGTTATGTTTTATGGTCTTCTCAGGAGGAACTTGAACCAAACGACCCTGCCACCCGACTCGTTAAAGTGAATGCTGGTTGATAAACTTTTTAGAGTATGCCTCTGTACGACATCCGAGCGCCGCAAACAAGAGCCGCACTCTAAATAAAACGAATATGACATCCGTGTCTACTCTTTAAATCCGTTGGTTGCCCAGCTGACGTAGGCAGATGCACCCAGACGACCTGAAGACCCTGTGGCTGTGCCGCGAATGCGGGCGCAACTTTATCTTCCATTCGGATGTCGAAGACCACAAAAGGCACTTCCAACATTCAAAGATGGTGTTACGCGACCTGCATGGAGGCCGCAAAACGCCGGCGGTGTTTACGCGCGGGCGGATGTCGCTCGGCTTTCTGCTCAACGGCAGGTTGTCGCGGATCGTTGTCGAGTACGAATACTATCCTGCCAGCGGCGCAATCCACTACGTGGACGTGCGGTACACCGACAGCAGGCTCCAGTCAATTGTGGAGGATAACCGGGGAATGATGAAAAACATTGACAACTATTTGCGCAGGCTCTTGAAGCAGGATCAGTCAGCCGGGCTCTAGGATTGCCGCAAGCCTCTTCAGGAGGTCTTTCATCAGTATGGGCTTTTTGAGAAAGCACTTTACTTCGTCAAGGTAAGGGAATGTTGAACTGAATTCCTTGCGGTACATTTCAAACGCGGTCAGGAAGCAGACCTTGACGTTTTCGTCGCGCTTTCTCAATTCGTGGTAGAGCTCAAACCCGCTCATGCCAGGCATCCTGACGTCGAGCAGCAAAATGTCGTATGCCCCGGGCTTGAACTTTTGCAGCGCCTTTTCCGGGTCGTTGTACACGTCGACCTGAAAGCCGTTTCCCTCGAGACCCGCCTTGAATATCGACGTGATGTCATGTTCGTCGTCAACGACCATGACGCGCCATTTTTTCGACTCTCTGGCAACAATGCGCGCGTTCTTGGCCTGCGACTCGCCATCCTTCAGCATTGACGAACCTGCTGCAGAATGATATTTCTACACTGACTAAGATTGATCAGGGTCTTTTACCAGCAAGTTTCTATAATGGTGATCCAGCAACAGCTGTTTCTGATCCTCTACAAGCCTGCTAAAGTCCT
>DASTTF010000068.1:0-8214 GCA_035760305.1 Nitrososphaera sp. | reverse complement strand
TCGCACCCGCGGAAGAATTCCGCCAGCTTGTCAGTCGGCCTCGTGTCGCCGGATATGCCTATCTTCCTCCCCCTGCGCGGCGACCCCACGACTTGGCTTGATTTGATCTTTTTGCCCTTGTAGACGACGTCCTGCCCGTGCTGGAGCTTGCTGTACATCTCGCCCTCTGGTATCCCGAGCTTTTTTGCCTCCTTGATGTCAAAGGCGCCGGGCCTGTCAAACTCTTCAAGGCAGTATGCGAGCGACGGGACTGAATGCATGGCCTCGCAGCAAGTGACCTGGTAATCATGTTCCTTGACGACGACGCCTTCCTTTTCTATCACGTGAACGTTCACTTCAAAGGTCAGACCAAAGTTGATGATGCGCATGTTTTCCTGCCAGAACTCCCTGACCCTTGGCTCGCCGTAGATGTCGATGCTCTTTTCTCTCCCTTGGAGCGCCATGGTCTGGAGGAGCCCGAGTAGCCCAACGCAGTGGTCCGCGTGCATGTGGCTGATAAAGATCTTCATCTTCCTGTTCATGCCAAGGCCGGTCTTGATGAAGTTGCGCTGCATCCCCTCGCCGGCGTCAAAGAGCAGCAGCTCGCCTTCCCTAATGAGGGCGATCGAGGAGAGTCCGCGCTCGACTGTCGGGGCGGCAGACGAAGTGCCTAGGAAAACGAGCTGCATGTTCGCCATGTGGGTATGGTAATGCCTGCCAAATTTATGCTGAGCTATGGCGGGACTCTAGCACCTCTGCTATCGCCGGGCTCAGGTCCACTCTGGCATATTCGCCGGGGACGGAATTGGTGGAGATGATGTCCTGCACGCCGGCCGCCTTGATCTTTTGCGCCGCGTTGCCTATCAGGAGGGCATGGGCACACATTGCGTAAACCTTGCCGGCGCCTTTTTTGCGCAGCAGCTCTGCCGCCTTGATGATGCTCCCTCCGCTGCTGATCATGTCATCTACCAGTATCGCGTCCCTGCCGGAAACGTCGATGTCGAGCTTTTCGTCGACCGTCACTTCGCCGGTCGTCCTGTCGCGGGACTTCTTGAGCGCGACCACGTCTGCCTTCAGGCGCTTTGAAAACTCGATTGCCCTGCCGGCCCCGCCGGCGTCCGGCGACACTGCGACCGGCCTGTGCAACTTCATTTCAGCAGCATAATCCGCCAGGAGCGGGATTGAAGAGACGTTTTGGATGCTGGCAAAATGCGACATCGCAAGCTGGCTGTGGATGTCCACTGTCACGACGTGCCGGGCCCCTGCCGCTTCAAGCAGCTTTGCCACAAGGGCGATGCTCACCGCTTCGCCGTCCAGAAACGCCCTGTCCTGCCGGGCATAGGCAAGGTAGGGGATGACCGCGCATATGTCGCGGGCTCCGTCGTCTGCGCATTTCCTTGCCATCATCAGCGCCTGCATGAGGTGCGTGTCGGTCGGCGGGTGGGTTGACTGGACTATGACGCAGTCCTTGCCAGCTCTGCCCATCTTGATCTTGCTTTCGCCGTCTGAAAATATTCTCAATTCTGCCGCCACCAGCTGCGCGCCAAGCCTCTTGGCAATTTTTTCGGCGAGGTCAGTCGAAGCCGGCCCGGCTATCACCGATATGTCTGGCAATGCTTCTGACGGTGTGCAACATCCTAATATCTATAACGTTTGAAAGAGCTCTGCCTGTCAAGCGATGTCAAAAATGATAATAATATTGGCATGGCCAATGATAGCGTGGTCAAATTATGTCCTGATTGCATGGGAAGCGGCATGCGCCGGCCTGGGGCAGGCTATAATGCAATATACCCTGCCAGTGGACCACACAAATCCCAAAGTGCCTGAAGTGCAACGGCAAGGGTTGGCTGCCAGACAACGCTTGAACGATGGTGCTATTTGCTAGAACATTTACAGCCAAATCAATTAACTGCGTCCTGCCATGATGTAGCGGATTGTTTCCTGCCAGACACTACATGATGAAAATAGTCTACACCATAATGCTGCTGGACATGGGTCTTGCTCCAATAGCGTGGCAGCTGTGGAAAAAAGACTGATCGCCGGTGTTTTTAAATAACCATTGCTGTCCCAACAAACTGTGCGGCTCCTGCCGGCAGTCATCGCCATTGTTCTCGTTCTGCCAGCAGTGCAGCAGGCGTACGCGGAATTCTCGTTCCACAACCAGTTCTCGTACGTGGACGAAACTAGGATCCTGCACGTCCTTGGCGAGATCAGGAACGAATCAGACACTGCGATGAGGAACGTCCTCATCAGGGCTTCATTTTACGACAGCGAAGGCAACCTGCTTGACGAATTCCAGAGGGTCCCCGCAATGCAGGTGATAAACCCAGGCGAGTCGTCGCCGTTTGAAATACTCTACATCGACTCGCAGACGGCCGGTGACGTTGCAAACTTTACAATGTCGGCCACTGGCCAGGTGACAGGGCCAAAGGAAAAGGCGCTGACGGTCATACCGTCAAACTCTAGGCTGGACATACTGGGCACGTACTACATCAATGCCGCAGCAAGAAACGAAGGGCAGGAAACTGCGGATAATGCGATCATGATAGCGACCCTGTACGACAGCGGCGGCAGGGTGATAGCAATAGGCAAAGCGCTGGCAGAGGCCGGCCGGGGGAGCTCGAACATTACCGCCGGATCTCAGGCGCCCTTTGGCATCGCGATTACGCAAAAACTACAGACGTACAAGACTGCCCAGTATTCACTCGTCGTAGATTCTGACCAGTACGTGTCTGACGCGTTGGTGCTGCAGGCGTCAGGCCCCGGCCTGAGCGGTAACCAGAACCAGAGCGGGTGCCTTATTGCAACGGCCGCGTTTGGCAGCGAGCTGGCGCCGCAGGTGCAGCAGCTCCGCCTGTTCCGGGACGGAATTGCGCTCAAGACTTCTGCAGGCAGCAGCTTCATGAACGTGTTCAACGGGTGGTACTATTCTTTCAGCCCGTCGGTTGCGGACTATGAAAGGCAAGCGCCATGGCTGCAGAGTACAGTGAGAACCATGATCTATCCGCTGCTCGGAATACTCTCACTCAGCACATCGGTCTATGACTCGCTTGGATTCAACAGCGAGCTGGGCATAGTGGCGGCCGGCACCACAGCCAGCTCGCTTGTCGGCCTGCTCTACTTTGCCCCGCTGGGCGCCGCGCTGGGCATTGCAAGCAGGAAAAGGCAGTGGAACATGTCAAGGGCAGGGCTTGTACTGGCATGCTCTTGGGCCGCGAGCATTACCGCGATAGCGCTCGCCGAGGTTACCGCGGCTGAAGCCGTAATGATGTTTGGCACTTCGCTCCTTGTGCTGTCTGCGATAAGCACCGCAGTTATTGCGGTCGCCCGCGCATTCAGATCGTAAAGCGCTCTATCCTGCCAGAACTGATTATCTTTGAAATCAGGTCGGCGATCCTGTCTACGTCAATCCCGTGGTACGCGCCGCCTGTCCCGTCAAGCTTTTTTCTCGCGCGCTGCAGAATAGACAGGCAGATCTCCTGCTCGTCCTTTTCGTCGTGCACAAACGCGGCGGCGACAAGTATGATGCCGTTCAATATGCCTTTTTCGGCCCCGCTTGAGCCCTTCCACACGGACTCTAGGGCTTCGTGTGCCTCCCAGTATTTTTCATCGTTGAACAGCTCCACCGCCCGCTCGATCGCTTCGTCCTTGCCAATGTGGCGCTCCACGACGTGCTCGTAGCTGGCCAGAGGCGCAATCGCCTTGAGCTTGCCTGACAACTCGCCAATGCCCATGCCCTCGGGTATGCTGATGTCAAACTCGATGTACTTTTTGGACACCCTGGCGTCGCGGACAGTGACTTCGGGCTCTACAAGCTCCCTTGCCTTGTACAGCAGGGCGGAGGCGTCCTTGGCGGTGTGCGACCTGTTCTGAAGGTGCACTATGTAGCGCTGCATATGCTTGCTCAATGGAATACTGCCAAAATAAACCTCTCACCTGAAGTAGAGTTGGCTAAGAATGTTAGCCTAGGCTAACATTTATTACACAGGCTAACAAACCAGTGCACATATCTTGTTCAGCCCAAAACTATTGCTAATATCAGCCGTAGCAGTCGCCCTTGTAGGCAGCACCTTTGCCGTTTCTTCGTTTTACGCAAGCGCAATCATCCCATTAGTGGTGCTTGGCGCGATGGTCGCGTTCCTGCTGTGGCCCGGCAACGGGCTGCTAAACATCGGCATCCCGCTGCCAGACGCTACGATTGAAAGGATCGAGTTTCTGGACGAAAGAATAGTCGCGCACGTCCGGAACACCGGCCCGGAAGCTATCGAGATAGCGCAGGCCGACGTCAACGACAGGATACTGCCTGCTGCTATCGAGCCTTCCCGGGCGCTCGGCAGATTCGCAGAGGCGCGCGTCGTGATCCCGTTCCCGTGGATAGAAGGCGTCCCCTACGAAATAGGGGTGACGACGTCCGATGGCACAAGGTTTGCAAAGGCAGTGGCGGCCGCAGCTCCGACCCCGCAGCCGGACGCAGAGCAGGTCTCGCTCTTTGCGCTCCTCGGCACGTACGTAGGCGTAATCCCGGTGCTGATAGGCCTGCTGTGGTACCCGTTCATCAGGCGGCTTTCGCAAAACAAGTACAACTTTTTCCTCAGCCTTACGGCCGGCCTCCTCCTGTTCCTCGGCATCGACGCCATAGTGGACGCAAACGAGATAGCGACTGCCAACCTCGCGGGCGCATTCCAGGGCCAGCTCTTGATCGCGACTGCGGCAATAGTGTCGTTCCTCGCCCTGATGTACGTGTCAGAGCGGCTGGTCGACGGCGCAAAGGGCCGCGTCATCAAGGGTTCGTTTGCAATAGCGCTGATGGTCGCGATAGGGATAGGCCTGCACAACCTAGGCGAGGGTCTTGCGATTGGCGGCGCGATGGTGCTCGGAGAGGTCGCGCTGAGCACGTTCCTGATAGTGGGCTTTACGCTGCACAACACCACAGAAGGGCTTGCGATAGTCGCGCCGATGGCAAAGGAAAGGCCGAAAATCGCGTACCTTGTCGCGCTCGGGATCATTGCCGGCGCGCCGGCGATCGCCGGCATGTGGGTTCGTGTCGTCGCCTGTCGCGTCGATAGCGTTCCTCGCAATAGGGGCGGGCGCGATATTCCAGGTAGTCGTGTCAATAGGGAGACTTGTCAGCCGCTCAAGTGGAGGCAAGTTCCTCACGGGGCCGACCATAACCGGCCTTGCAGCCGGCATGCTGATAATGTACCTCACCGCGCTATTGATTTGAAAAATTAAATACCTGCCGGGCTTGCAGCTAGGTGAATGAAGATGCTGAGCGTTGACGACCAGACACACAGACGGCTGACTTCTGTAATGGGCGACATGATGCACGCAAAAAAGCGCAACGTCAACTATGACGACGTCATTAACGAACTGATAGACGTGTACCAGGACAGTTTCAGGTTCAGCGGTGAAAACGCCGGCGGCTAGGGAAACTTAAATTGCGGAGGCACATACCGGCAGCCGGCATGCGCATTTTCGCCCTGCATGTACTGGCACTTGTCGCGACACTCTCATTGTTCACTATTAATGCACATGCCGAAGATCCGGTGAAAATCATCGCCCAGTCGTCTTTTGTTGATTCAGAGGGCAGGCTCAACGTCGTGGGCACGGTCAGGAACACCGGCGCGCTGCCGGCCCAGGTCACAATGGGGCTTTCCGTGGAAGACGAAAGCGGGAGCGGGGTTATGCAAGAGCCGACCTATGGCCGCATCATCTGGCCGCTGAACGACTCGCCCTTCAAGTTTGTATTAGAGTCGGGGACCGCCGGCGAGCCTTTCATAATGGACGTCCAGGAGGCAAACGCCGCGAATTATGGCGTGATAGTGCTAAACTACCGCAGCATGGCGGCAGGCGAGGAAAGGGCTTTTGTCGGAACGGTCAAGAATACCGCGCCGTATGACATTCACAACGTTAGCGTCTTTGCCTCTGTCCGCAGCGACAACGCGACGCAGCTCGACACCGTCCGGAGCAACGTCATTTCTGTCCTGAAGGCAGGGGAGGAGCAGCCGTTCGCGGCCATACCCGACCCCGCAGTGAGGTCAGAGGTGTACTATTACAGCTGCGCCGGCCTTGACTACGACGACCCGATAACCACGCTGGACGCCGGCGGCGGCAAGTTCATAGCGTACAGCCTGAACGCGGTCGCGCAGGTGAGCAGCCTGAGGTATGAAAACGCGACTGACAGCATTTCGTTTGGGATCCGGCCATACGCCCCGAATGGAGGGGACCTGAGCCTGAGGATACCCCAGCTCTCGGAGAACCAGACCGTAGCCGTGATGCTGGACGGTGAGCTGCACGACGCGTCGGTCAAAGGCGACGGCAAGACTATATACATCGACTTTTTCGTGCCAAAGGGCGACCACCAGGTGCAGATACAGGGGGTCAGGAACGTGCCGGAGATGCCGTTCGCAATCTTTGCACTGGCGGCAGTTACTGCCGGAGTCGTCGCGCTGGCAAGGCTCAAGGCAGCATTTAAAATCTCCTAGGGCGTTCCCTGGTTCTTGTGAATGTCGCGCTGATCGAAAAGTCATCCAGAGGGTTGAAGCTGAGCCTGTATAGCGACAGCCTTGCCCTGATAGAGTCGGAATCGTTTGACGACCTATACACCCTGAACTTTCACCTGCAGACGCTTGCCAAAAAGCACGGGATCGAAAAGGGGCTGCTGGTGGTGCACGACAAAGACAGGAACGCGGTAGACCTGTCGATCGCACACGGCGAAAATTCGTTCTTTGTCAGCTAGACTTGTAGTTCCTCAGCGCGACTGCGACCTTTATGATGGTGTGGCAGGCTGGGCATTCTGCCCAGTTGCGGCCGCCAAAGTACATCCATTCATAGCCGCACTTTGCGTAGGTGCACTTTAGCCACCTGCCCCGTGGGGCCTTTTGCCAGTTGTCCTGCATCGGCTTGCGCGCCCGGCGGGCGGACCTTGGTTTTCCCTTGGAGCTTAAAAACGGCAACAGCCCGGTGTCATCAGTACCCGGTTAAAGATATTGTGATTATATCTTGATATCTACATAAGATATGATGTTTTGTCGCCGTTCTCACGTAGAGTAAGTAGAAATCGTCAGTAACTAAATAGGTGAGAAGTCTTATATATGTCACGCCTGTATGCCTTAAGCTAATGAACAAGGCAATCGTTGCAGGCTTGGCTGCCGGTGTTCTGGTAGTAGGACTTATTTTTAGTCCGGTCTTTACGGGATTCCCACTATCCGCAGCACAGGCAGACCATCCAGAAGGCGGTCACAAAAGCTTCACCCTGATTGCAGACGAGATGGAGGTCCAGGTAGCCCCAGACAACCCGTTGCACCCAGGCGGAATCATGTACAATGCAATGGTATTCAACGGCACAATCCCCGCACCAGTAATTTCAGTACACCAGGGAGACACAGTAGAGATCACGCTGACAAATGAAGGCAACGTTATCCACAGTCTCGACTTCCACGCAGGCTTTGGCCCGTCCAAGGCGCTGTCCGGCAATGTCGCGGCCGGCGAAAGTAAGACATGGACGTTCGAAGCAGTGAACGCAGGCGTGTTTCTGTACCACTGCGGCGCTGACGGTCTCAACGGCGTATGGGAGCACATTGCCAACGGCATGTACGGTGGCGTAGTCGTGCACCCACACAATGAGAAACCAGCCAAGGAGTTCTATGTAGTCTTTGGCGAAATCTACAACAGCGCTGACGGCGGACCATTTGTAGGCAGCAACGGCACAACCGGCTCATTCGATCTGGTAAAGCTGTGGACTGACAGCCCCGACCTCGTGCTCACCAACGGCATGGCTCACAAGTACGTGCCAGGTATCGGAGCGGCTGCGCAGATCCCGCTGAACCCAGATGCAGAAGTGTTCATGGTAAAGCCAGGCGAGCTGACAAGATGGTACATCGTCAACCCCGGTCCTAACGGCTATGTTGCGTTCCACTTTATCGCAGGCCAGATGGATGTCCGCGACGGCTCGATAAAGAACAGGTATGGAACCCAGCTAAAGAATGACGAGACATGGACCATTCCACCAGGATCGGCAACCGTCATCGAGGCAGTCTTCCCGGAGGAAGGCGTCTACGTGGGCGTCGACCACAACATGAGCCATGTTCTCAAGGGCGCCGCGTTTGCGGTGGTTGCAGATGATGGATCCACTGACGACGACCACCCAGAAGGAACGAGCGTAATGTCCATGCATGAGACCATGGGTGAACATGCGATGGAAGACGAAATGATGGGCTAAAAAGGCCCCTCATT
>DASTTF010000067.1:0-5277 GCA_035760305.1 Nitrososphaera sp. | reverse complement strand
CAGAGCGGCCAGTCGGGGCACGTGAGGCCGACTCCGGAAGCGCTGACGTACCCTCCGATAAATATCAATGAAAAGAGGACGGCGAGGGTGGAATAAGAGAGAGCTCGCAGGAGCATGTTACTCTACTGTGATCGTGCCCGTCATGTACGGGTGGACTATGCAGAAATAGCCGTATTCTCCCGCGTCGACTTCTGCCAGCGATATTGTTGCCGATTCGCCGCCGTTGATGATGTTTGTGTCAAACGCCGCGCCCCTGTTCGCGTCGGACGGCCCTGTCCCTGACGTCACGCTGTGAGGCACCGTGTCCTGGTTGACGACGCTGACTTCGTCGCCCACCTTTGCAGTCATCTGGTCGGGGTCATAGTCGTCGCTTCCCTGTGCCGAAGAGCCTTGAAGGATGTTTATCGTGGGACCGGCTGCGGCACCTTCTTCAGCCGCAGTGATTGTGAGCACGCTTGTCATGTAGGGATGCAGCGTGCAAAAGTACTCGATGACGTCCCCTTCGGCCATGCCTTCAGTCTCTACCGGATCTGACTGCTCGCCGCCGTTGATGATGCCGGTGTCAAACAGGTCGCCCATTGCAGGATCACTGCCGTCGGCTCCTGACGTGGCGGTGTGGGGCACCGTGTCCTGGTTGTCCCAGACTATCCTGTTGCCGAGGGGCACTGTAGCCTCATCTGGATCATAGTCCGGACTTCCCTGGGTCGCCGCTCCCTGCAGTATCGCAATCGTGGTGGTGCCTGCCTCCGGTGGAGTCTCTGGCGGCGGCCTTTCGGTGCGTATTTGGGTCACCGGCGGCGGGGTGGAATACATCTGGTCAAAGAACGGCACGATGATTCCTGCCCCCACTGCCAGAGTTGCGATTACTATTATCAGCCCCTTGCCCATGCGCCTCCCGGAGGTGAGGATTATCGGGTCCTTGTCGTGTCCGTGGTCCTCGTGCGACATTTCTCATTCTCTCCTAGTGGTGCGGCTCGCGCCTGGTGTAGTCGTAGTACTGCTCGCCGATGTTGAAGGGGTCGTCCATCTTGGCAGGCTTGCCCGAGACCGTGCTCTTTATCAGGTTCCACACAAACAGCGCGGCTCCCGCTGCGGTTATCCACGCGCCGACTGTGGATATCTGGTTCAGTATGATGAGCGGCTCCACCGGCACATAGTCGAACACGCGCCTTGGCTGGCCGTAGAGCCCGAGTATGTGCTGGGTCAGGAATATCATCGAAACTCCGACGAACATGAGCCAGAACTGTATCATTGCGGCCCTTTCGTTGTACATCCTACCCGTGATGAACGGGAACATGTAGTAGATGAATCCGATGAACGCGAACGTGACCAGGCCCATGACGAACAGGTGGAAGTGGCCGACGACCCAGTAGCTGTCGTGAGTGAGAAAGTCCAGCGGCATGGCGGTGTTGACGATGCCTCCTGCTCCGGCGAAGAAGAACAGCACCAGGCCGCCGACTGCAAAGCTCATGGGGGACGCGAACTTGATCCTGCCTCCCCACATCGTCGCTATCCAGTTAAAGACGTGCATGGCCGACGCGGGAACCGCCGCAAGCGTGCCTACCATAAAGACGGTCTTTTCAGTGAAACTCATGCCCGTCGCGTACATGTGGTGCCCCCATGACGCAAAGCCCACTATGCCGAGCAGCACAAACGCGGCCACCCCTGACTGGTAGCTGAATATCGGCTTTCTCGAGAACCTGGGTATCACCTCGTACATGATGCCTACCGCCGGTAGGATGAAGATGTACACTTCAGGGTGAAACGTGAACCAGAAGAGGTGCTGGTACGCGATGGGATCCCCTCCCATTGCCGGGTTGAAAAAGCCCGATACGCCAAGCCTATCCGTGTACAGCATGATAAGCGCCGCCGCAAACGTGGGAATTGCGACGATTATCATGAGCGACGTTATGAGCGTTGACCAGACAAAGAGCGAAGTTTTCATCAGCGGCATGTCCGGATGCTTCATCCTCAGGATCGTGACTATGAAATTGATGGCTCCAAGGACAGACGAAATGCCGAGTATCTTTAGCCCGAAAATCCACATTTCGGCCGCCGGGCCCGGGGCGCTGATGATCGAGTAGGGCGGGTAGGCGTTCCACGTTGTGTCTGAAAAGCCGAGCCAGATGAGCGCCATGCCCACCGGTATCATCCAGAACGCGACTGCGTTCAGCTTTGGCCAGGCCATGTCCTTGTACCTGACCATGATCGGTATCAGGTAGTTGCCGATGCCTGAAGCAAACGGGATGAGCCACAGGAACAGCATGTTTGTGCCGTGCACCGTGAATATTCTGTGGAAAGTGTTAGAGTCGGGAATGATGTTTATCGCGTCGCCGGGCAGGAACAATTCCGTGCGGATGGCGATCGCCAGCGCGCCGCCGATGATGAAGGCAGTCAGTGAAAGGTAGACGTACAGCAGACCGATATCAGTATGATGGGTCGAAAAAAGGATCTCCCACATTGGACGGGGTTTTTTAACCTCTAGGACCAATCAACATCCATCCTCTTATTGCTCATACATGGAATGCTATATCAATAAAAGCATTTTGTTTTTGGCGCCCGCGGCAAGATCAATGAGGTTTGCAAAAGTAAAATTTACCGAAAACTGGTTTTAGCTTGTAACCGCAGCGGCGCCCTTGCTCGGCGCAAGTTCGGCAGCGTTTG
Organism: Nitrososphaera sp.; assembly: GCA_035760305.1. GTDB lineage: Archaea > Thermoproteota > Nitrososphaeria > Nitrososphaerales > Nitrososphaeraceae > Nitrososphaera. Next base: position 2,613 of record DASTTF010000067.1, on the reverse strand, counting down.
TGATCTCGGCTTCCGTGCCCGGCTCTTCGACTATGAGTGTTGCCCTCATCTGGTAATGGGAGAACCCGCAGTATTCCCTGCATTGTATGAGGTATTCGCCTGCTTGGTCGGGGACGACCCATACCGTGTTGATCTTGCCGGGCACCGCGTCCATCATGGTCGTAAAGTCGTGCATGTTGAAGGCGTGTATCACGTCAAGAGAAGTCACTTCAAATCTGTAGGGCTGGCCCTTGACAAGGTGGAGCTCGCCTATTTCCCTCGTCCCGTCTTCGTGCTCGAATGTCCAGAACCACTGCTGGCCCGTGACCCTGATCACCTGCGCGTCTTCGGGGACGTGCTCGAGCAGCCTCTCGACGTTCCACGCGTCGGCGCCGATGTAACAGAGAACAGCGATAACTACGCCGACATAGACCCATTCGATTGTCGCGTGGCCCACTAGTGTTGCGCGCCTCCGGTCCTTGCGGGGGTGATGCCGCCCTTGTTCTTTGGATGTGACTCGCGGAAGCGCCACACGACGAAAAAGATCGAGCCCATTACTACCGCGCCGATGACAAACGCGACGACCATGAGCCTGTAGAACAGGCCCCAGATCTCCACCCTGTGCAGGATGTATCGCTCAGTCGACTCTTGCGCAAACGCCGAGTCGATTCCAAAAAGAGAAATAGCAACGGCGGGAATCAGGAGCAAAATTATCGTTGAATGCGAGACCATTGTCCCTTTTCTGCTATCAATCCTTTGGCAATCTTATTTAAGGTTTTGCAAATCGGGCTAGTCGATCGGATACCTGTGCATCGCCATCACGTTGACTCCTGAAAGCGAATAGATCCTGCTTTCGTGCTTTAGCACCGTGAGCGAAGCGTTGCGTATGTGCCACCGGTACAGCGCCTCCGGCTTTAGGTCTAGCATAGTAGACAGCGCCGCCTTGATCGGGTCAAGATGCGTGACCATGAGCACGTTGCTGTCTTCGTGCTTTTCCAGCGCGTGATCAAGGAGGCTCTTTACGCGCTGCTTTACTGCGGCAAACGGTTCCACCCCAAAGCTGTCGAGCACCGGGTCGTGCTCGGCGTAGAACCTCAGGAAAAGGTCGCCGTACTTTGTGGTCACCTCTTCGTAGTTCATGCCGACAAGCTTGCCCAATTCTATTTCGTAGAGCCGCTCGTCCACTTCATAGTCCATGCCGAGAGTCTCGCACACTATCTGTGCCGTTTCCATCGCCCTTATCACGGGCGAAGCGTAGACCTTGTCGATCGGGATGGTTTTCAGCTGCTTTGCGGCGTCTGCCACCTGCTGCCTGCCCTGAGAGGTCAGGTGCGACTCGATGTGCCTGCCGACCAGAGTCCTGCTGACGTTGTTATCGGCCTGTCCGTGGCGCATAAATATGACTAGAGGCAATGGCTGAGCCTTGTTGACGTGGGATCACTTAATAATTTTTTAGATACCCGTTATGCCAATGCAGCTTCCCTATTGGCAAGCAGTGGATTCTGGCCGGCAAAGAAGAATAGATCCGCAAGCAAGAAAAACAAAAGCCGATGTAAAGTTAATATCAAGATCGCTTGTGAACAAACCCATGAGAATAGGCATAGTGGGTGGCACGGGCGGCATGGGCGAGGGCTTTGCGCTTCGCTGGTGCAAAAAGCACGACGTGGTCGTTGGTTCAAGGGACGCCCAGAAGGCCAGAGAAGCTGCAGACAACTATACCAAGGCTGCAAAAGAAGCCTATGGCAGCGTGGCTGGCAGCATAACCGGCGACGACAACATTGCGCTTGGCAAAGATGTCGACGTTCTGATACTTTCGATACCCTACGAATTCATTGACGACACGTGCGGCAAGCTGGCGGGCAGGATCCGCGACGACTGCATCGTCGTGTCGCCCATCGTGCCAATGACGAGGACCGACGCGGGGTTCGTCTACATACCGCTGGAGCAGGGCACAAGGCAGGCGGTGGAAATGGTCGCAGAAAAGCTGCCGCCAAGGCCAAGGATCGTTTCCGCGTTCCACACCATATCTGAAGTGAAGCTGAAAAACGTCGGCCAGGGCCTGGACGCCGACACGTTTATCTGCGGCGACGATCAGGGCGCCGTAGCAAAGCTGACGGAACTTGTTTCTGAAATCGCCGGCCTGCGCCCTGTCTACCTCGGGCCACTCGCCCTCACTTACCAGGCGGAGATCCTGACCCCGATGCTCCTGAACGCAGCCAAGAGGAACAAGTTGAAGCACCCCGGCGTAAAGCTGATCTGAGCGCAAACGTTATCAGCAAAGGCGCGTTCTATATTACGCTGGCATGAGGTGGAAGGAAGAGATCGGCGGCAGCAGGCGCGGGAGGAACTGGATGTCTGCAATGGGGATCCTGTTCATGGTCAGCGCCGGGATCATACTGATCAGAAACCTCGTGCTATTCTACATCGATCATTCCGCCGGCCTTGTCGGAGATCCTGCACAATTATTCCTTGACAACTTTGTCAACGGACAGTTTACGAATGAAAAATTTGCGATTGCAATGATCGCTGCCGGCGGCTTTTTGCTCTACTGGGGATTCTTTCGAAAAAAGGAAGACCATGGTCCGCCCGACGAGCGCGAATGGCGCCGGCTCAACCGCTAGCATCATATTTTAA
>DASTTF010000066.1:0-5703 GCA_035760305.1 Nitrososphaera sp. | reverse complement strand
TGGATCACCCTGTCAAACTCTTCTTCAGAAACCTCGTGGAACCTCTTTGTCCAGGTCTTGTGGTCGAACGGGTAGCCGGCGTTGTTGACCAAAATGTCGACGCGCCGGTGCCTCTCCGCCACGTGGCGCATGAATTTTGCCACGGCCGCCGGGTCCGTCACGTCCAGCCTTTCTGGGTATGCCTTGCCCCTGATCAGGCTTGCGGATTTCTCGGCGCTTGCCGTCCTGCGCGAGCACACAATGACCGTGGCTCCCCGCGCCGCGAATTCCCTGGCCATCTCAAAGCCTATGCCACCGCTGGCGCCGGTGATTACTGCGACTTTGCCCTTTAGCAACTGTGAAACCTATGCCACCGGGCTATTTTTAAAATTAGCGCAAAAGCGATGCCTTGTCGGTCTTTTCCCACGTAAAGCCCGGGTCGCTCCTGCCAAAGTGCCCATAGGCCGCAGTCTTGCGGTACACGGGTCGCTTGAGGTCGAGCGTCTTTATGATGCCGGCGGGCCTCATGTCAAAGACCTTCCTGACCTTGGCCTCGATCTCTTCTTCTGAAACCTTGCCAGTGCCAAAAGCGTCCACCATGACAGAGACCGGCTCGGCGACTCCTATCGCGTAGGCCACCTGCACTTCGCACTTGTCCGCCAGACCCGCGGCGACTACGTTCTTGGCGACGTACCTCGCCATGTAGCAGGCAGACCTGTCCACCTTTGACGGGTCCTTGCCTGAAAAGGCGCCCCCGCCGTGCCTGCCCATCCCGCCGTATGTGTCGGCGATTATCTTTCTGCCCGTGAGGCCGGTGTCTCCGGGCGGGCCGCCGATCACGAACCTGCCTGTCGGGTTGACCAGGAACTTTGTCCGGCCGTCGATCCAGCTGCCGCATACGGGCTTGATCACCTTGCTGATTATTTCCTCCCGCAGCTGGCTCATGCTGATCTCGGGCGAATGCTGAGTTGAAACCACGACGGTGTCGATGCGCTTTGGCACGCCGTCCTCATAGGCTACTGAAACCTGCGACTTGCCGTCCGGCCTGACCCAGTCAAGCTCTTTGTTTTTGCGCACCTGCGCCAGCTTCATCGACAGCTGGTGCGCCATCGTTATCGGCAGCGGCATCAGCTCTGGCGTTTCGTTGGTGGCGTAGCCGAACATCAGCCCCTGGTCGCCGGCCCCCTGCTCCTTGCCCGACGTGGCCGTGACTCCCATAGAAATGTCCGGGCTCTGCTCGTGGAGTGCCGCGAGAACGGAGCACGAGTCGCAGTCAAAGCCGTACTCCGGCTTGTCGTAGCCTATCTCCCTGATCGTGTCGCGGACGATTTTCTGCACGTCCACCCTGCCCCTCGACGTGACTTCGCCGGCGACAAACACGACGCCTGTGGTGGTCATTGATTCCACGGCGACGCGCGAGTCGGGATCCTGCCTCAGGAAATCGTCCAAAACCGCGTCGGATATCTGGTCGCACACCTTGTCGGGGTGGCCCTCGGTCACGCTTTCAGACGTAAACAGCCATCTTTTTACCATTTGTAAATCGACACCGACTTCATGCTAGAGCTCTTTTTCCAGCCTTATGAACAGGACGTTGTTGCCCCTGATGACGACCTTGCCATAGTTTGCAAGCACGTCAGAGCCGTCGAATTCTTCGGCGTCTGTCAGGATCAAGTTCATGTACGAGTCGACGTTGTTCATCCTTCCCTTGTATTCAATTTCGCTTTTGAGCCTTACAGCAACCTTCCTGTTGATCGCGCGCTGCAGTGTCGGCAGGGGACGCTTTGGCTGCTGTTGTGATGACGGCGAAGACGACAATCTAACTAATCACTTTCCAAAAAATCGTGTCTCGAATAAAAAGGTTCCTTTGCCGTGCGCTGTCCAATAGTTGCATGGTCAAAGTTGCATGTGCAGCGTGCATGGCAATCCGATCATGAAAATGCGCCTTTGCCGCAGGTTCATAAGCAGGTTTTGTACACAATAATCAGCTCGGCACGTTGGCGACAATTTCCACAGGCTCGAAGGCAATGGATGCGCTCCTCGGTGGAGGCGTACGCGCGGGGATGGTTACCGACGTCTACGGCGAGAGCGGCTCGGGCAAGTCGCAGCTGTGCTTCACCCTGTGCGCCAACTGCGTCAGGAACGGCGGCAGGGCGATGTTCATAGACACCGCCGGAACTTTCCGGCCGGAGCGCATAGTGGAGATGTCCGGCTCGCCCGGTGCGCTGGACAGGATCGCGTTTGTAAGGGCGCTCAACACGCTCGACCAGGCAAGCGCCGTCAGTAAAATCCCCGAAGTCGACCCGCAGCTAATAGTCGTCGACACCCTGACGTCGCTGTTTTCCGCAGAATATTCCGGGCCGGCGCGGCACCTTGCGGTGATGAAGCACCTTCACGAGCTGGCCCTTGCCGCGATAAACGCCGGCTGCGCGGTCATGGTCACCAACATGGTCAGGAACGCGCCGGTAACCATAGTGGACCGGGCGGGCCGCAACGTCACGCAGGCAGTCGTTCCATCGCAGCAGCGCGAGTACCTCGGGAGCTCGGTCTCGATCTATTCCCACGTAAAGATGAAGCTGGAGATAGTCGACGCGGCAAAATCCTCGTTCCGGGCCCTGCTGGTGCAGCCTGCAGGCAGAGAGCCGGCGCCCTTTGCGATAACTCCCCGGGGCATCTCCGACATTAACTAAAAATTTTATACCCCGCCGCCCCATTGGTGCCTGTGGACCTGCCAAGGCAGGAAGAGCTGCTAAAGACCGGCAAGGTGCCGCTGTCCATAGTCCTTCCAACGTACAACGAGTCGCAGAACATTGCGAAAATGCTCGACTCTATAGCGGAGACGCTCCCTGCCGACTCTGCCGCGGAAATCATTGTGGTTGACGACAATTCGCCGGACGGCACCGGCGACATTGCGAGCCAGCACGCCGTGAACATCGGCAAAAAGTTGCGGATACAGGTCATCCGCCGGCCGGGCAAGCAGGGGCTCAGCTCCGCGATACTCGCCGGCGTCCAGTCGGCCGCCGGCGACATCGTGGTCGTGATGGACGGCGACTTTTCCCACCCGCCCCAGACGATCCTCCGCATGGTCGACGAGCTCCGGGATCCGGAATGCGACATCGTAGTCGCATCAAGGTACGTAAAGGGCGGCTCTGTGGCAGGCTGGCCGTTCAAGCGCAGGCTGATGAGCAGGGGCGCGACAAAGATCGCGCAGGTGGGCCTCGGCATAGAGGTCAAGGACCCGATGTCGGGTTTCTTTGCTTTCAGGCGCCACATCATAGAAGGAGTGAAATTCGACGCCATCGGCTACAAGATGCTGCTTGAAATCCTGGTCAAGGCAAAGGGCGCGCGCGTAAAGGAGGTCCCCTACGCGTTCGCCAACAGGGCGGCCGGCGCGAGCAAGCTCGACTCGTCAGTCATGTTCGACTATTTCAGGGCCGTCTGGAAGCTGTACCGCTACGGGAGGTCCGTCGCGCAGGGCGAGAAGCGCGCCTCCGTCCGCTTCCTCTCAAAGGCAGGCAGGTTCTACACGGTCGGCGCGACCGGCCTGCTCGTGAACTACCTCGCGTCTCTGCTGTTCAACGTCGCCGTCCCCGAGCTCTGGTACCTGTACGCGACCGTCATCGGCATAGTGTTCTCCATGACGTCCAACTTTATCCTCAACAAGCTGTGGACGTTTGAGGACAGGGACTTTCACGCCAAAAAGACGGCGATCCAGTACGGCATGTTCATGGGCTTTAGCTCGCTTGGCGCGCTGATCCAGCTCGGCCTGGTGTACGCGCTCGTCGAGAGCTACCACGTCGACTACCCGCCGGCGCTCATCGTGGCCGTCGCTACGGCATCCGTCGGGAACTTTTTGTTCAACAAGAAATGGACGTTCAGGGAAAAAATATGGGGTTAATCGATCTTTACGGCGGCGATAGTATCATGAATTTAATAAATTTACATCAAAAGGCTTAATAGTTTATTTCATGAATAACAGGCAACTAACAGAACGTCCGCTAACTGGGTAGCGACCCTCCATATCAACAAGGGGCATTTGGGGTCCCTGCGATAGGAGGACGACCCTACCTAATTACATAATTACATTTCAGAACCGAGCGTCACAATGCTTTAATCCGCTTTCGCGGATCGCCTGCTGTTGGACGTATTTGAAGCATCTACCAGGGTCCTGTCGCTTGCGGCATGCGGTGCATCCCACGCAAAGATCATGACCATGCACAAGCACCTGAGGCAGGACGAGATGAGGTGGCTGCTGAAAATGCTTGTGGACAGGAATTTGCTAGAGATCGACTCCTCTGCCGCCTACTGGGTGACTGTCGACGGCGTCAAGTTTCTGGAGATCCAGTTCCACATGGAGCGGATACTGCAGGCCCAGAAAAGCCTAGTTTGAGCGCCGCTTTCTCGGCTCCATCAGGCCCATCAGCTGGTAGCCGTATTCCAAGTTGTGCTTGACGTGGTTTATCCCGTGGGTTCCGTGCGGCACGAACTTGCCGTCAAGGACGTTTTCGATGTAGGTCCTGGCCTTCCTTATCGAGTTGATGGCGTGCTGCAGCTGGTTGTCGGTCAGCTTGCGCCCGAGCTCCTTTTCGACTTCCTTCTTGAACGCCGAAGGGCTCGACATCTTGCTGTATTTTTGGAGGCGCTTGTGGTTCACCGACAGGTCGGCTATCTTTTTGACGTCCGCCGCCTGGAGGCTTGCAAGCGAACGCTCAAGGTCCTTTCTTGGCCTGTTCGTGATGTGCATCAGGTTTTCCACCAGCTCATCGCTGTACGCGGGCGGCGCGTGTGTAGCAAACGCTGCCTTTTCGCCGGGAGGCCTTGCGACATAGGTCGCGGCAGGGTCTTCCTGAATGGCAGTCGACTTTCTCTCCTGGTAGTACCTGTCTAGGCTGTAGACGCCCACCGCCTCCCCTCTCGTGTCAACGCCCTTGTCGAGCGCGGAAATTGTATCAACAATGATCCTCGGGTAGTGCAGCTTCGTCCTTTCGTCCGCCTTTTGGTAGTTCTCCATAATGTCGACATAAATGTGAAAAGTGGCGTCGTTGACCGCCTTTGCGCCGGCCCTTTTAGAGTCGACACCCTTGGCGGCCACAGTCAAAAAGTCGCACATTTCAGACTGTGAAAACAGCCGGCCGCTGACCGCGCACGAGTCGGCTATGGCCTTGGCGGCAGTCACCCACTTGCCGTAAGTGTTGATCGTGCCAAGGGGGATGCTTCCTACAAATTCAACTGCCTTTTTCCGGATAGCCGGGTCGTCGATCTTTAGCAGGTCGAGGCACGCGGTAAGGACGTTGCCAAGTGACGCGGACTGGCTTTCCTCCGGTTCAGGGCTAGACGGCAAAGGATGTTTGTTGTTAGCAGAAGTATGAGAAACCATTGTCAAGGCTAATAGGCTAACCTCATGCCTTAAAGCTTTCGCAGGCGCCCCTGCCGTTCGACACTAGTCGGATAACAAGCCTTTTTACGCACGGGATAAGGACTAGCATGTTGATGGACACACTTGAATCCATTTTTTCAATGCAGAAGGAGCTCGCGGCCGCAATGGACCTATCGCGCTATCCCGCTTCGGCCGAAGGCAGGGTGTCGTCTCTGTCTACTGCGATAATACACGAAGCGGTAGAGCTCCAGCGGCTGACCAGCTGGAAGTGGTGGAAAAAGCCGGCACCCTTTGACAGCTCTGCGGCGAAAGAAGAGCTGATCGACATCTGGCATTTCGTCGTCCAGGCG
>DASTTF010000065.1:0-9345 GCA_035760305.1 Nitrososphaera sp. | reverse complement strand
GCGGTAAAGATCTCCCTCGTGGGCGAGATCATGACGGATATCTGCTCGGAGAACTTGCTGCCGGCGATAATCACGCCGGCCAGGAACGCGCCGGTGGCTGCCGAGAAGCCGAGCTGGTATGAGAGGAACGCGAGCCCAAATGCCGTCCCAAGGGCGAACATGATCGTTATCTCGTAGCGCTCCAGCTTTGCGATCAGCGCAAATATCCTCGGCATGATGAGGACGCCTGCTGCTATGGTGCCACCGATGAAGAGCCCGATCTCGCCAATCGTCACCATGATCTCGGTGAGCTCAAACGAGCCGCTGACGATGCCAGAGTGCATCGCGCTTATTATCAGGATTGCCACCAGGTCTTCGATCACGAGCACGCCTATCATGAGGATCGCGGACGAGCTCTCCATCTTGCCCATCTCCTCGAGGACCTTGACGATTATCGCAGTCGAGCTTATCGAGAGGGCCGCGGCAAGGAACATGGCGTCATAGAACGGCCAGCCGAGGGCGCTGCCGACTCCAAAGCCGATCGCCAACATCACGAGAACTTCGATCACCGCTATGCCTGTCCCTATCTTGCCTATTGCTCGCAGCTGGCTGAGCGGGAAGGTGAGGCCGACCCCAAAAAGCAGGAGGACGATCGCAACGTCGGTAAAGTTGTTCAGCATCTCAATGTCCTTGATGAGGCCAAACGGCCCAAAGGGGCCGATGAGGATGCCGGCAATCAGAAAACCTAGAATCATCGGCTGCTTGAGAATGTAGGCGAGCGCGCCCACTCCAGAGCACACCAAAAGCAGGTATCCTAGGTCTCCTACCAGCTCAATTCCGACAGACAATTAACAAAAAGAGATTCCAGTTGCTTTATAGCGCAAAGTCAAGATTACTTTACTCTCCAATTTGCTCGCGGTAATGTACTAATTGTGCACTAAGATTATATACAAGCTTTTGCTTGTCTGCTGATACACTTGGAGTCTCGACAGAACAAGGAAGCCGAGATCATAAGCGAGATTTTGCTAAAGGCAGCCAGCGAGCCGGAATTCCGGAACGAGCTCGTCAAAGACCCTGGCGTCGTGCTGGAGCAGTACAACGTGTCGCCTGAAGCAAAACTAATCATCCGGCGAAGCATAATCGATCTGACGCAGTAGCCTGCGATTTAGAAGATTGTATAGTCCAATTCTAGATGATTTAGGAACCCTACCTTACTACTTGAGCTAATAGATAAAATCGTTAAAATTCATTTGTGCACGCTCTTTGCGATGAAGAAAGCACCTATAGCGGTCGCGCTAGTGCTGGTTTTCGGACTTTTCGCAGCAGCGTTTAGTCTTGCGCCAGCAGTTGCGCAGTATACGCCGCCAACAGATTCTACAAGCACTGGCAATACAACGAGTACCGCCAATACAACAAACACGAATACGACAACTACAAGCACAAACGCCACAGAGGGAGAAACATTCTCTGCCCGGGGTTCTATCGCTACTCTGATCTTTGACATGGGCGAAACGACCACGACAAGCGAAATGCAGGACGACACAATGACTGCAAGCAACGACACGAGCATGACAGGCAATATGACCACATCCGGCAACACGACGACATCGGTGGGCAACGACACCACGTTGACAATGCCACAGATCGTGACAGGAGATAATGGCACAAGCTCGAGCAACATGACAGACACGGGCAATATGACGAGCACGGACAACAACATGACATCGACGTCGAATGAAACATCCACCTCAGCAGAAGAGATGAAGCCTCCATACATCGCAGCCGGCGACTGGCATCTGGACGTTCAGGATGGCAGCGTGAGTGACTTTGGAGCCAACTTTACAATGGTACACACTGACGGCACAGGGCGCCACACACACGAAATGAGCAACTTTGTATCGTCCAATTCGTCGACAATAGATACCAGTGGAGAAGGATCGTCGTTCATCTTTGGCACGGTTGACGTTGTAACAAATGGAGAAATGGCATGGACAGGCGCGGACGCGCTGATAATCATAGAGAAGAACAACGTGGTCAGCATCTCGCTCGCAACGGAAGACACTGAAGACCACTTTGGAGGACAGCCGATATACGGAATAGTCGAGTCCATGACAGACGAGAACGGCAACGAGATGATCGACACGGGCACAGAGGCAGCAGGCGACACGATGGGCAACATAACACAGGGCGCAGAAGATGCGGCCAACGAAACCGGCGAATTCTTTGGCAACGTAACCGAAGGGATAGAAGACCTCTTTAACGGCACAGGACAATAATGGGCTCTTGCTGACAACAGCAAGAACATCCTTTTTTCTTTTATTTTAAAAAGCGCTTGCTATTCAAGATTTGTAACGATAATTATCGTACATGTCACCATTTCTTGCCGGCTGCCTGCCTCATGTGGTAGTAGAGGTACTGCTGCGCATAGCCGGCGTACCTGCCGAAATATTCCCTTGCGCTGCCAGACAGCTGCTCGTACTGGCGAGGAGTGATCTTGTCTCCGAATTTCTTTTCGTGCAGCCACTTGTAGTGGCCGGCAAGAGCCCTTGCGATCCAGACGTCTATCGGAAACGCGTCGAGCTTTTCAAGCGAAAACAAGAGCACGCAGTCGGCTATCTTGTTCCCGACGCCATAGACCTGAAGGAGCTCTTGTTTCGCTTCTTCATAAGTCGTACTCTTTAGCATATCAAAATCAAGCTGGCCGGTATCTATGGCGGCAGCCGCTGCTTTTATCGCCTTTGCCCGGTACCCGAGGCCGCAGGCCCACAGCTTGTCAATGCCGGCCCTGTTGATGTCGGCGGCAGAAGGGAACGTGAAAAATTCCATTCCGTCGACTTTTGCCGGCCTGCCAAACTTTCTTGTCATGTTGTAGAGCATCCTGCGGATCATGGGGATGTTGGTGTTGCTCGCGCAAACGAACGAGAAAAGGCACTGGTGCGGCTCCTGCCTCATGAGGCGGAGGCCCGGATACATCTTGACAAGCCTGCGCACAAACGAGTCGCGCGATATCTCCTCGAATATCGACCTTGCATCGTCGCCCAGCCTGAACATCATGTGGTCGCACGACCTGTCTTCGGGAAACGCTGCAAATTCAGCATGGCCGTCAACCCTAGTTACTCTGATGACGCGCTCGCCGTGTATGCCGTACCAGGAGTCGCCGTGCTTTTCCCACAAAAAGACCTGCCCGCTGTTTATGCTGACGACCGGATCAAAGCTCTTGTGTAGCGACTGCAAGTCTGTTAGGCAATTTCTGCGATCCTTATTGAACTTTTTCATGAATATGGCTCAGAGTAAATAGTCACTTCATCCTGGCATCTGGACAGTCAGTTCCGTCTAGAGTCTTCATCGCCGCTTTACCTGCACGCACCCGCTATTTTATTTACGGGTCTCGGTCCTGCTCGAGGGGCACCGGTACCGTTAAATAAACGGCACACGTGATTTCGTGTTATATGAGCTCTAACGATCCCACAGATCCAGTAGAAGCTTTCAAGAAGGCGATTGAAAAGGGGAGCGAAGCGCAGAAGGACTTTGTAAAACAGTTCTCCAACATCCAGCAGGATACGATGCAGAACTACTTTACCGTGCTCCGCGGCCTTACGTTCTACAACGCCATGTTCAAGACCACCGTGCAGAGCGGCGGCAGGATCTCGATCCCGGAAGCGGAAAGGCAGGCGCTCAGCATCGAAGACGGCGATCTGGTGCAGGTGATCGTTGTGCCAATAGAGCGCAAGCGCAAGGGCCCGCAAAAGGAAACCTGATCACTGGTCGCTTCCGACCAGGAACTTTAACACCAGCTTGTTAAACGTCATCGGCTTTTCTACGTAGGGTGTGTGCCCGCAGTTCTTTATCACAACAAGCTCGCTGTCCGGGATTTCGGTGTATTCCTTGGAGTACTGCACGGGTATCATCCTGTCGCTGTCACCCCACACGAGCAGGGTGGGCGAAATTATCTTGCCCAGCCTCCCCTGCAGCTTGGGGGCGTACCTCATGCCAAGCAGGGTCGACATGAACGCATACTTTGCATTCGGGAGCCTCATCCTGTTCACAAAGTCCATCACGATCTCTTCGTTTACTGCATCCGGGTCGTGCGCCATCTCCCTAAACGCCTTGAACGCGTTTTCGTACGTCGGGTAGAGGGCCGCCATGATGTAGCCGTCGAGGGTCGGAGTTGACGTGCGCATAATGCCGGCCGGCGACGCAAGCACCAGCCTGTCTATCTTGCGGTTGAACCTGATCGCAAATTCCGTGGCAAGGTGGCCGCCAAACGACGATCCTACCATGCTTGCCTTTGATATGTCGAGGCTGTCAAGGAACCCGTTGAAAAAGTCGAGGAAAAAGTCCATCGTGTATTCGACGGTGGGCTTGTCGCTGTAGCCAAAGCCGACGATGTCCGGCGTTATCACGCGGAAATATTTTGACAGCGTCGGGATTACGCGAGACCACCTTTCGGCGGAAGCGCCGATGCCGTGCAAAAGTACCAGGGTCCTGCCGTCATGCGGGCCGTTGTCGAGATACCTTATGGCATAATCGTTGACATAGGCCAGCTTTTGTGGCGTCGACTGCTCGAGCAATCAGTTCGGTACTATTGTACCTCACTTAATATATTTATGCAGTAGCCAGGCTGTAAAGATCCGTCATGAATCCGCTGGCGCTATAATATTTCTGGTACTGGTGCATCAGGTACTTTTCTATCTCCTTTCTCCTCCTCTGCTCGAGCAGCAGGCCAGCATGGTTCCTCGCCCTTTCAAGATGGTTAAAAATTATCATGTAGGCCATCCTGTCCAGGAGCTTCCTTATCGACATGCAGATCCTCTGCAGCACCGCATCTCTGACTTTTGACACGCCCTGCAGCTGTTCAATGCATGTCTTTGAATCGCTCCTGATGTTTACTACAATCTGCTTCTTTTTCTGGCTGCTGGCCAGCATGCTTATCTGGCACTGGTTGTCTACGAGGGCGAAATAAATTGCCAGCATCTCCATCCTTTGAACGCCGTACCTCTCGTTTTTTGCAGAAGGGCGGAGGACTTTGAACCCGGGCTTTCCAGTAGAATGGTTATACCACGCGATATAACCTGACGGGGATCCATCGGCATCGATCGTGATGCTTGACAGACGCATCCGTAACATAATACTGCTAAACTACTTTAAGACTCTATCTACTCATAAAACTTTAGCTACATGTTCAACTATGTGAAACCCATGGGCGGGAAGATGTCACTGCCCTGAAGGCTCGGGGTTCCTTACTATGCCCCTGCCATAGTAGGCGTATTTTTCAAGGAAGTAGCCCTTGTTCTTGCGCACAATGTCTCGGAACAGGTGCGGGTATGCCTTGAACGCCGGCGTGTCTGACTCGTAATGGCCGCACCTCCAGCAGATCCATTCCGTCCACCTGCCGTCGCGGTACTCGTAGACCTTGCGGCTGCAGGCCGGGCATTCAGTCATCCTCATGCAATCGACGTATGTCTTTTCTATGCAGCTGCTTAAGCATTTTCGATAAATAGCTAAAAATTATGGACAGGCGCGCCTCGCAAGTTAGTTTAAATCTGCCTCACTGGAATTTCAGCCGGTTGAGCGCGCAAAAGCAGATCTCCCTCTCGCTAGCCGAGAGCTCTGTAGCCGCAGGCGGGGACCTGCACGGCACGGTGGCCATAAACTACTCCGGGAGGTTTGACAGCCTCGTGATAAACTCGCAGATAGAGAATTCGAGCGACGTGTTCTCTTACTCCAGCCTCAACGGGAAAAAGATCAAGCACCCCTACGCGCGCCTTTCAATCTTCAAGGCAGAGCTTGGAGGCATGACCACGATAGAGTTCACCGCCACCACTAACCACGTTCCTGCCGGCGACCACTCGAGCGTCAAGTTCCGCGTCTCGATAATACAGGAGCACAAAGAAGTGGTAAGCGACATTGCCTACACAAAAGTAGTAAAGGTCTAGGCAAAGTTCGGGACTATCTCTACCACTCCCCTCATAAATGGATGAGGCGTGCAGTAGTAGGAGTACTCGCCTTCAGCCGTGAACGTGAACTCAAAAGTTGAGCCAGGTTCGATAAGCGAGCCCATTTGTTCAACAGAATCAAATGGCCCGTTGATTTTGTCTACATATTCGTCGTTCGTAACCGTGTGGCTAGTGACATCGTTGTTTGTCCAAACTACCTTGTTTGACAGCCCCAAAGCGCCGCGCACTTCATCTGGCACAAAATTTTCTTCATTGGCTTCCAAAGAGGCACCTTCCACTATCTGCACTGCAGTCGTATCCCGGGGGTTCAGTATTTCGTCAGGAAGAATGGGCTTTGCGTTTGCCTCCGGGAGGTAGACAAACTGATAGTATCCCATGCTTACAGCAAGCGCAACGACGAATGTGACGATGCTAATGCCGCCCGCGTGGTTTGCCATGAGTCGATCTTGACTCTTTCTATTTTCACATATAAAGCTTGTTTGTCAGGCGGTCTTTTTGCCGTCCGGGCCGTCGATTACTGCAGAAGTTGCGTGATCGGGAGCCGCTGTTTTGCCGCCGCTGGCTGCCTGCTTTTGCTGCTGTGACAGCTGGGGCTTTTGGTCAGAGCCGACCTTTGCAGACGCCGTAGGAGGAGCCGCAAGCGGCTTTTCTGCAGGGGCAGCTGGCGCCGGCTTCGGGGCTGCCGGAGCGGCTGCCGGCCTTGACGGCGCAGCTGGCACCGGCTTTGGTGGCGGGGCCTTTTCAAGGGCTCTTCCGTACCTGTAGAGGTGGAACATGCCAGCAAACACCAGCGAGATGATGCCCACTATGAACAGGGACCAGTTGTTCATGCCCTGCAGCACCGCATAGTAAGCCGCAATGTTGAGGTACACTTGGAACGCAAGGAGCACCACAAACAGAACGTACAGCCACTTTTGCGAGATGTTTATCGAGCTCTTTGCCGCCTTCTTTGGCTGCAGCTTTGCGTTTGCCTCAGAATGCTTCGCCAGCTTTATCATCATATACGTAAAGCCGAACGACAGCGGGACCAGCATTATCATGACTAGGTAGAAGAATATCGGGTCAATTACAAGCCTTTCAAGCAGCGCCTTGTCGATGTCCGGATCGATGTAAAAGCCCCAGTAGGTGGTGACAATGATCTGCGCGAGGCTCGTGATGCCCAGCGCGGTTATTATCGGCCTGTCTTTCCAGGAGAATTTCTTGTACTTGTCGACAAACGGGACTATCAGCAGCGCGAATATGAAGAGCCCCGGCCATAGCACGCCTGTCACGAACTTGTCGTACATCGTGCGCAGGAATGCATAGAGGCCCGTAAGGTACCATTCGGGAACAGTGATGCCAGGCGGCTGCTCCGGCTCAAAGGGCAGCCCCATGTGGACGGGGAATACTCCACCTGTGAGCATGATCGCGCCAGATATTGCCATGACCATCGGCACATCGAACACCATGAACCTTGGAAAGTGGACTAACATGAGGCCGAGCATGGCTATTGGCAGCATGAACACGTGGAACGTGTAGAACCTCAGGATGAAATCGTGAAATCCTGCGCCAAAGAATGCTTCTCGCATCTGGGGGCCCATGACCGGTATGGAATTGGTCAGCGACGCCGCAATGGAAATCGCCAGCTCTGCCCGTTCGCTGAATATGATGTCATAGCCGGTGAATGCTTCGAGGATCGTCAGGACGCCAAGCACGACGCCCGTCACCCACAGTATCTCGTTTCTGATCTTGTAGCGCCCGCTAAAGTACTGGTAGTACATGTGCAGGAGCGCCATCATGACCATCGCGTTTGACGCGTGGTAGTGGATGTTGCGTATGTGGAACCCGTATGGGATGGTGTCGTTGATATTCTCGACACTGTTCCACGCCCTGTCAAGTATGGGCTCATACCACAGCATCAGGAGGGCGCCGGTTATGCCAAGTATTATGAATATGACGAACGTGAGCATGCCGAGGAAGCCAAGGGGGCTGACGAACCTTCCGGGGAAGGTGAACTTCATCCCCATGAATATAGTTCGCTCTACTCCGGCGTACGCCCACCGGATGAATCTTACAAAGCTGTTCTCATACGTTAAGGTAGCGCCCATATCCCACTATACCATTCCCATTTGGATCCCATCTCGGTGGCAGTATTACAATGTCTCCATCTGCGTCCATTTCAAGGTCCAGTTTTGGAAGCACGTTTGACGGCGGCCCCTGCAGCGACGCCGGTCCAGCGAACGCCGCGCCTGTCAGCGGGTCGTACATGCTGCCGTGACATGGACACTCTCCTCTCTTCCTACCATCCTGTGGCCAGTATTTCCAGAGGCACCAGAGGTGGAGGCAAACCATGCTGTATGCCCTGAAGGCAGAAGCGTCATTCTTGTCTCCGCCGAGCTCTGCAGGCAGCCTTATCATCTGCCAAGTCCTGAACGGTTCAGTGTTCAGCACTTCATCTTCGCTTCTGGGGTAAATGATGACGTCAGAATGGTTGACTTGAAATTTATTGACGTTGATTACGTCGCCGTTGACCAGCTGAGCCTTCACCCTCTCGCCCACGTTGCCTGCGGGGTTTGGAAGAAACTTGCCCCAGTCGACAAAGGGCGCAAACGTCATGACAGTGCCGGCGGCCGCCATTAATTTCAGAAAGTCGCGCCGCGATACCTTACCTCCAGCCGGAGGGGTTTGCGCCATAAGAAGAAATGGTTCTTTGATAATTAATAAATCTTTGGAAAGCGAGGCTGACACGAGAACGCCGTCGCCTGCCGCCATGGCTGCAGGTTCGCCAGTAATCGATATAACGGTTGGCCCGAGCGTTTGGACAAAATTTTATTAGTGCTTTTCGGCGCCCTGCTCGAACCACGCCGTGCCGTCCAGTCTGGCGTATTTCAGGTAAGCGCCGGCCTTGTCGGCACCATTGACCTTGGCGCCCTGCAGGTTTGCCTCGACAAATACGGTCTTTGACGTCCTGCTCCCAGTCAGGTCGGCGCCCTGCAGGTTGGCCCACATCAGGTTTGCCTTTGCCAGGTTGGCGCCTGCGAGCCGGGCCTCTTTCATCTCTGTGTACATCAGGAGCGCTTCAGTCAGGTCGGCGCCTTCAAAGTCTGCGCCATTCAGGCTTGCCTGCACAAAGTTTGCGCCTGCCAGGTTAGCCCGGGCAAAGTTCGCCCTGTCTGCAACAACCCCGTTAAGGTAGGCGCCGGAAATATTCTTGCCAGACAGGTCCTTGCCTGTAAAGTCCGGCTTGATCGTCAGGTTCTTCATCCTCCAGCTGTTGAAATCACTGACCCTGCCTTCGGCAAGCAGCCTAAAGCCTTCTTCCGACACGCCTTGTCCATTTCTGCTTCTCATATATATGTCAACCACGGGTTTCCCACGGGTTGATCCCCTTCTGGAACCGCAGCGCGTCGATCAGCCCTTCCGCGTAGCC
>DASTTF010000064.1:0-7218 GCA_035760305.1 Nitrososphaera sp. | reverse complement strand
CTCTGACCCATCGCCGCACGCCGTCAGAAGCACCGCCATCGCGAGGCGGCGGGCGTTCACTGCTTGCCGCGTTCCTTCCGCAGCCACTCTTCGGTGGTGTCGGGGATGAGAAGATCGTCAGCGATCTTCGCGATCTCCTCCGCGTGTTGCCATGCCAGCTCCAGCGCCCTGAGCTCTCCCGCGAGGGCGCGCCGCTCCTGCTCCTCGTGGAGCGCCATCTCGAACGCCAGGCGCCGCTCCGCCGGGATGCCGAATGGCTCGGCGTCGGCGACCTTGGTCGACTTCGTCCAGACCGGCGGCGGCTGACGCCGCGTCGCCATGGCGGCGACGACGGCCTCGGCGCTTCCCGCCTCCTGAATTCGCTCGACCGCTCCCTCGACTTGCTTGCGCGTGCCGCCGCGCCGGTTCGCGTGGACGATGAGGATCCCCGCCTGACGACGCGCCTCCTCGCCGGTGAGTGTGACGAGGCCACGCTTGAAGGCGATGGCGAGCGAGGGCGTTTCAGTCTCGTCGTCCATTCGCCAGCGTGTGTGTTTGAGGTGTGAACGCCGAACGGCGATCGTCCCGCCCTCGATCCAGGGTACGTGCCCGACGACCGCCCTCGGATTTCCGTGGATGATGCGGTGGGCGCCCTGATAGATCATCCACCCGAACCCCCCGATCCCGGCGCCCTTTCTCCTTGCATACTTTTCCATCGCCGACAGGGGCACGCCGCCCAGAGTCGAAGCGAGCTGCGTAAAGAAAAAGTTCTTTATCGGGTTGTCGCGCCCGACCTTGCCCATGAACTTTTGTATGCCGTACTTGAAGTTGTGCTGCCACGTCTTGTACATGACGCCCAGCTTTGCCGGGTCCATCGTGTTGCCAATGTCGTAAAAGTCCGACTTTTCCAGGAGCCCGATCGGCACGAACGTGAGGGGCGTCGTCGTGAACTTGCTGTCCGGCTGCTCCATCTCTATCTCGTGGATCAGCTGGATCGTCTCCCAGCTGTCCTCCGGCGTCTCGTCGTTGTCGAGACCCATGATGAGCGTGAAAGCGGGCACCCAGTAGTTCTCGTTGAGAGTCTTTATTCCGTTCTTTACCACCCAGTGCCACTCGTCAGGCTTGTACGGCGCCAGTTTCCGGTCAGCGTACTTGCCGATGAGCCTGATGCTGCCAGTCTCAAAGCCGCACTGGATGCCGACGTGGTTGTCGGGCCCCGACTTTATTATCCTAGAGATGTTTGGAATCAGCCTCTCGTCGGCGATCGCGCCTGCGAGCGTGCCGTGCGTCGGGTTGGTGTGCTCGATGCCGGTCGCCATGATGCCCTTGAACAGCTCCTCAATCGCCTCCCTGTTTGGCCGCATGTTCTTGGTCGTCCTCGGGTTGAGGCCGTAGACAAAGATGTCGTCGCTGTGGACCCACGCGTTTTTCAGGCCGCCGTACTTCATGTTGACCTCTATCTCCTTCTGCACCTTCTCGACCGGGTAATAGCGCAATGGCCTGAGGGTCACGTCGCAGAACTTGCAGCCCCGGCCGCAGCCGCGCATGACCTCGATCATGCCGTGCATGCTCGGGTTGACGATGTTTGGAATCTCGTCCACCGAGGGCTCGTTCCAGTAGTGGATAAACCTGCCGTGGTGCGTCTTTTCGTTCCTCACAAACTCCTTTATCTCGACTTTGAACTGGCTCTTCTTGAACGGGTTGGCAGTGTCAAACTCGCCACCGATGAGGGCGTCAAAGAACGGCCCGGCCGCTCCGTCGATCTCGGGGCCGATGCCGCCGAGCTCGCCCTCCACGATTCCGTAGAGGTCGTACTCCTCGATCTTTGCCGGGTCATAGTTGTACTGCCACGTGCCCGAAGCGCCCGCGACTACCTTGGCCTTGCTCCCGGTCCTCGCCTTGGCGGCATTTATCCTCTGGTGCAGATCGCGGTTGTAAAACTCGTCATAAGACATGTGCTTGCGGCCGTAGGTGAACGTCATGGTGACGGGGCCCATGCCGAGCGGGTCCATCTCGTACGTCCCGACCACCTGGGTTTCCGGCCCGATGAACTTCTCGATGTGATCCGGGTGCGCCACGACCACGTCTTCGCGGGCATAGCCGTCGCGCAGGAGCGCGGCCTCGACCTTTCTCAGGCCGTACGGGGCGTAGTTGGCGTAGCCGTTGGTGTGATCAATTGTGTTGCAGATAAAGTCAAAGAGCACCTTCGGGGTGACCTGGTTGCCCAGTACCTTGTACCAGAACGTGCCGTGGTCCCTGTTGAAATCGAGGGCCGGCGCGCATCCAAAGAACGAAGCAAGCGAGATCCCACGATAGGGTGACATCAAAGTGCGATCTGCCGTAAGAACGACTTTAGGAGACCTTCCCAACGCTCTAAATCCCTATTCAGAAGAAAGTGATGGCGCATGCATTAAAAGGTTTCCAATATTGTGCAGGGGTTTGCGGTGAGGCGGGCAGCCGCTATTCTGTATTTGCTCTGGCCCTTTCGTCATACTTTGCCAACAGCTCATATAGCTCTGCATTATCCTTCAGAGTGCCTTCTATGGCCTTTTTTGCCTGATCTTTCTGGGGCCTGGCTGCTGCAAGAGTCATGCGATAGTGTAATAGCCCTATAGCTTCTTTAAACGTTGCCTTATCCATCTCTTTACATCCGCTTCGTCAGTCTGGCCGCCTGCTATCCTGACGATAAATTCCTGACCCTCTTGTGGATCGGCCTTGATGGAATAGCCATTTAGCCGTAGGAAAATATCAGCCGTACCGTATGCGGTTCTTTTATGCCATCAATGAAGGGATGTAAGCTGATGATGCCAAATAGGATATGGGCCGCTTTAGCAGCTAATGCCTCTGTCAGGCTTTCTTCATTGTACAAATCCTGAACTGTGTCAAGAATATATGTCAGCGATCCTCTGGATAGATGGCCGCCCGACATCAGCTTGAAACTTTTCCGAAGCTGAATAACATCATCTTCGGTTGGATAAAGGATATTGCCAGCAATCTTCATCTTATATGAGCATCCCGCTTTTCCATGAAACCCTGGAGGGTCTCTTTTCCCAGCCTTTTCTTCAGGACATCGTGGATGTCCCTCACCACGCCAAAGCCGTTGAAGGTCAGGGCGGTGTACAGCGAGATCAGAGTCGCGCCCTTTTCGTACGCCTTCCAAGCGTCCTCGCCCGAAAATATTCCGCCGCACGCGATTATGGCAAGATCCGGAAACGCCCTGTGCACGTCCTCCACCAGCTTGAGCATGTAGGGCAGGAGCGGCCTGCCGCTTTCGCCGGCGACACCCCTTGCAAAGTTCTTTGTGATCTTTGCGGATTTCGTGTCCACCGGCCGGGTGTTGCCTATCGTGACGACCTGGCCGCCGTTTTCGTAAAAGACCCTGATTGATTTTATCCGGGCCTCCCTTTCCTCTTCCGACGGCGGCAGGCTGCTGTACGGCGACACCTTGGACGCCTTTATTTTATTCGGCGCGTGCGCGTTCATCAGGTCGATCATTTTCTTTGCAAACTCGGGTGTCTGCAGCACTTTATTGAAATCGGTGTTTGGAGATGTCCTGTTCTCCTCAAAGCCAAAGTCGACGTAGGGCGAAGTCCTGATCAAAATGTCCTTGCACGAATCCAGCACCGCGTCTTCGGTGTACGTGTCGGTTATGCCGGAAAAGTTGAGCAGGATTTTTGCGTTGCCTCTTGGCCCTTCGCTGAACTTTTTCAGGTTCTTGACAGTGTAGTCAAGCCCCTTGTGCGGGTACCCCTGCGCGTTGACTATTGCCTCCCTTTCGTCGTCGACTACGATCCGGACGGTGCCCTCGCTCTTTGGCCGCTGGGGGTTGCCGGCGCGCGGGTTTTTCAGCACGCTCCCGGGGTTAAGGAAGCCAAAGACGTACGACATCGGCTCGAGCACGTCGCAGTTCTTGTCAAAGCCGGCGGCAATTCCGACCGGGCCTTTCAGCTCGCGGTCTCCGATTTTCACTGCCAGCTGCTCGCCGGGGTCGAAATACGACGCGTTCTGCCGGAACTTTGCCGCCATCTTTTGCAGGCGCTCCTTGGCCTTTTCGTGAACCACTTCTGCCTGCGCAAGCTCGTCAGTCGCCTTGTGGCGCGAATAAAGGTACCTGCGGTAAAGCCGGAATAGAGAGGGGTTCAGACTTGCCTTGAAGGTGTCTACAAGCTGCACTTTGTCCCCGGCCCTTTCTCAGCTTCTGAATATATAGCCTTAGTGCTGGCTGTCCTTGACGAACTGCCAGAGGTTCGCCACGAGGCTGTCAAAGCGGTGGCCGTCGGAAATTTCGTACCTGACGGAATTGCCGTACTCGTTTGTGATCTCTAGGACGGGCACGCCGCCTTCAGAGTTTATCGTGACGTTCTTTTTTGCCGAATAGACGGACAGGCCTTCGCCCTTTAGAATTTTCAGCTCTACCAAGACAAGTTACTTGCGTGCACGCAGCTATATCAACGCTAGGCGGCCTTGACCTCGCGCTTTGGCGCGGTGGCCCTCTGGTAGTCGTCTTCAATGCGCACAATGTCGTTTTCATCGAACCTGCCGTACGCGATTTCAAGTATCACGCATTCGCTGTCGAGCGCGGCCACGCGATGGCGCGCCTGCTTTGGGATCGAGATGGTCTCGCCCTCGGTGAGGACGAAATTCCTGCCGTCCAGCTCCATCATCGCGGTACCCTTGACTATCTTCCAGAATTCAGATCGCTTTTTGTGGTACTGGAGGCTGAGCCGGGAATGCGCGTTGACATAGATCAGCTTTACAGTGCAGGGCCTGTTTTCGTGGAACTTTTCAAACCTTCCCCACGGCCTGCTTTCAGAATAAATCTTCATATAATGAAAAGGCGGCGAAATGATTTAACTTTTTCCATCAACATAAATACAGTTGCATGGAAATATCATGCGTGTCAAAGTCTGGTGACTGCGTCAACAACGAGCACGGGTCATGCAAGGGCATCATCAAAGAGACTGAAGACCTGACCAAGATATGCGCGTGCCCCTGCCACGACAGCATGTACCAGCTCGTCAGGAACACGATCGCGGTGCTGAACCGGGACCAGCGGAATAACCCCTACCAGTTCACGCACGACGCCGACACCTAGGCCACCTTGGCCGGCTTTTTCCTGTACGCAAACTTCATGTAGAGCAGGATTATGTTAAACACGCTCGCGGTCGCGTTTGCCCCTATTATCACCCAGTCGCCCTGGAACGCCCCGTAGACCATCCAGAGAAAGGTGCCCGTGGCGAAAAAGCTCATCAGGTATCTTGAGACGTCCTCCATGCTCTTTGTCCGGTAGGCCTTGAATATCTGGGGCAAAAAGCTGGAGGTGGTGAGGGTCGCCGCCGCCACGCCTATTATCGATATCAGCAGATCTGGAGGCACGGCCGCCTGTCCGAGCAGGGGAAAAAACATTACTGTTCTGGCTTCTCTGGAATTTATATTAAAACTCTGCTTTACTCTTATTGGACAAAGTTATATGATCAGGCCAGCATAGCAGCTGTCATGGCGCAGCTTAAGGATCTTGTCGACGGCACCATAGCGGGCTCGGGCTCTGACTTTATCGTCATACAGAAAGGCAAAAAGCGGCTCCTGCTGGAGTTCCAGAGCTTCAAGATACAGGAGCTGAAAAACTCGACGACGCCGTACGGCTCGCAGATAGACTAGCAACAACTTTTGTTGACTTGGTAGATAAATGTTGAGCAATCACTTAAATTGAGATAGCGAAATAGTCCCATCGTCTTTGACGCAAAAGGCTACTGTCGAAGTTGCAGCTGCGCAGCCAAAGCCGAAAGGAAGGGTCAGGTACGACAAAAAGGCCGAATCGGAATTCTTTGTCGACAACTCTGCGCTGGCGGGATTTACAACCGAGCGCATCCTGTACATGGCGGTAAGGGAGCTCATCGAAAACTCGCTTGACTCCTGCGAGACCGAGCACATTTTGCCCAGGCTGTCGCTGTCGCTAAAGATGCTCGACCCTGCAAACGACCTGTGGATGATCACCTGCGAAGACAACGGTATTGGCGTGCCGCCGGACAAGGTGCCAGTCGCGGTCTGCTCGTTTCTGACGTCGGGCAAGTACGTCGAAAAGCAGCAGCGCGGCCTCTTCGGGGTCGGCCTGAAAATGATAGCCGCTTTTTCTACAAAGGATACCATTCATCCGCTCAAGGTCTGGTCAAAGTCGCAAGAAGAAGGATCGGAGTACTATTTCGAGCTCCGGACAGACATCAGCACGAACAAGCCGATCGTCCTTGCCAAAAAGCCTGTAAAGGTCGAGGAGGGCAGAATCGCGGGAGACTCTGGTTTCAGGGTGGAAGCGGTGCTCCACGCGAAACTCTCACCTATCACAAGGAACAACATAAAGGCCAAGATCAACGAATACATCAGCCAGACCAGCGTCGTCAACCCCTATGCGGTAATCGAGTACGAAACTGACGAAGGCAAGGTCGTTTTTGAGAAAAGGACCGAAGTGATGCCGCAGCCCGCAAGGGAAGTCCTTCCGCACCCGGCAGACATGGACCTCCAGACGCTAAAGAAGGCGATAATGAACTTTATGAACAACAAGACCACGCTCCAGGGGGTCCTGGCCGCGTCGTTCCAGAAAATGTCAAGCGAAAAGGCAAAGGACATAATCGCCAAGGCCGGAGTGGAGAACAAGCCCGCCGACAAGTACAGCGAAAACGAGCTCATCGAGATAGTAAAGGTGTGCAAGCACACGCCCTTCCAGCAGGCAAACACGGATCACCTGAGCCCCATCGGCGAGCAGATCCTGACAGCCGGCATGACCTCTGAATACACGATAATCACCACGAAGGAACTAGTCCCGGCGGCGGAAGGCGCGGGCGCGCCCGAAGTCCAGCGGCCGCAGATTTCAGTAAGGATACTAAAGCCGTCGCTGACCGCCTATTCTTCGCGCACGTGCGTCATCAACAACCGGCCCACGATCGTAGAGTGCGGCATCGCGTACGGAGGCGACATTCCCTCGTTCAAGCTCTACAGGTTTGCAAACAAGATCCCCCTATTGTACGACGAAGGGTCCGACGTGGCGAGGGAGGTCGTGTCCGAGGTTCCGATAAACAGGATGGGTATCACGAAACAGGAAGCAAAGGAGTTTGCCAATGTAGAGGTAAAGTCTGACAGGGCAGTAGAGCTCTTGCCGCTGCACGTGTTCTTCCACATCTGCTCGACCAAGATTCCGTACAAGACGGCCGGCAAGGAGAGCATCGCGTCGGAAGGCGAGCTGAAGAA
>DASTTF010000063.1:0-16991 GCA_035760305.1 Nitrososphaera sp. | reverse complement strand
GGGTCGTGCCTTGTGAAATAGGAAGTGACGCGCTTTTTCAGGTTCTTTGCCTTGCCGATGTAGATTATCTTGCCGCCGCCGTCCTTCATCAGGTAGACGCCCGGCATGTCCGGCATGCGCTTTTCTTTCAGGACCAGAGTCATTGCTTTGTCCTCTGCAGTATCTTTTGGTCCACTGCCAGCTTTGGCTTCAGGTAACTGCCGGTGTAGCTGCCCTGGTTTTCGCTCACCTGTTCCGGCGTGCCGGCGGCCACTATGCGCCCCCCGCCCTCTCCGCCTTCCGGCCCGAGGTCGACTATCCAGTCAGCCGACGCAATGACGTCGAGGTTGTGCTCGATGACGATGATGGTGTTTCCGAGGTCCACCAGCCTCTTGAGGACATTGAGCAGCTTGCTCACGTCTGCAAAGTGGAGGCCGGTGGTAGGCTCATCCAAAATGTAGACGGTCCTGCCCGTGTCGCGCTTTGACAGCTCTGCCGCCAGCTTGATCCTCTGGGCTTCTCCGCCGGACAAAGTCGTCGCCGGCTGGCCGAGCCTCAGGTACCCGAGCCCCACGTCGTTCAGGGTCTGCAGCTTTTTCGTGATCGCAGGAATGCTGGAGAAGAACGCGAGCGCTTCTTCGATCGTCATGTCGAGCACGTCTGAAACTGTCTTGCCCTTGTACTTTATCAGCAGAGTTTCAGAGTTGTAGCGCCTGCCCTTGCATTCGTCGCACGTTACGTAGACGTCCGGCAGGAACTGCATCTCTATCTTTTTGACGCCTCCGCCTTCGCACGCCTCGCACCTCCCTTCGGAGACGTTGAACGAGAACCTGCCTGCCTTGTACCCCATCTCCCTCGCCTGCGACGTCCTGGCGAACAGCTCCCGTATCGCGGTGAATGCGTTGACGTAGGTGGCCGCGTTTGACCTCGGAGTCCGGCCGATCGGCGACTGGTCGATGCCTATCACCTTGTCAACCTGATCCAGCCCGGATATCCTGTCGTGTTTGCCCGGCCGGTCCTTTGCGTCGTAAAAGTGCCCTGCAAGCGCCCTGAACAGTATGTCATTCACTAACGTTGATTTGCCAGAGCCGGACACGCCTGTGACCACGGTCATGCAGCCGAGCGGAAAGCGCACGTCTATTGACTTTAAATTATTTTCGCGTGCGCCGTGCACTACCAGCCATTTGCCGGACTTGCGCCGCTCGTGCTGGTGGGCAACCAGCTGGTCGCCCCTCAGGAACGCCCCGGTGATCGAGTCCGGGTTATTCACGATGTCCTGGAGCTGGCCGCTTGCCACGATCGCGCCGCCGTGTATGCCGGCTCCCGGCCCGATGTCGATTATCCAGTCAGAGCTCCTTATCACCTCCTCGTCGTGCTCGACTACGATGAGCGTGTTGTCAAGGTCGCGCAGTTTTTTCAGCGTGTCTATCAGCCGCGCGTTGTCCCGCTGGTGCAGCCCGATCGTGGGCTCGTCCAGCACGTATAGCACGCCTGTCAGGTTCGACCCGATCTGCGTGGCAAGCCTGATCCTCTGCGACTCGCCTCCGGAAAGCGTAGCAGTCATCCGATTAAGCGTCAGGTAGTTGAGCCCGACGTTTCGCAGGAATTCAAGCCTTGAAATGATCTCCTTCAAGATCGTCCTTGCGATGTAGCGCTCTGTCTCTGACAGGGTCAGCGCCTGGAAGAACCTGAAGCACTCGTCGATCGAAAGGTCGCACACCTGCATTATCGAGCTGTACTGTACCTTGACTGCGAGGGCCTCGTCGCGGAGCCTCCTGCCCTTGCACCGCTCGCAGGGGCGCTCCCGCATGAACTGCATGAGGTCCTCGCGCTTTGACTCTGACTCGGTCTCGCGGTATATGCGGTCGAGGTTTGGTATCACGCCCTCGAACTTTCCCCTGTATTCCCAGCGACTCTCCGAGTAGCGCGACTCGTACTTGTAGTGGATGCTCTCGTCGGTGCCGTACAGTATAACTTTCATCTGTTCCGGCTTCATCCTGGCTATCGGGGTCGCAAGGTCAAAGCCGAACTTTCTCCCCACGTCGCGGAGCATCGCGGACCTGAACGTCGCAAAGTGGCCGGTCCACGGCTTTATCGCGCCGTCGAGTATGCTCTTTGCCCTGTCGGGTATTATCAGATCGGGGTCGAACTCGATCTTTATCCCGAGGCCGTTGCATTCCTTGCACGCGCCAAAGGGCGAGTTGAAGGAAAACGTGCGGGGCTCCAGGTCGCCAAGCGAAATGCCGCAGTGGGGGCAGGCGTTTCTCTGCGAATACATCGTGTCCCTGCCGTCTATTGAAACGACGACCACGCCGCTGCCCACCTTCAGCGCGGACTGAATCGAATCGAAAAGCCGGCTCTTTTCCTCAGCCGCCGGCTTTAGCCTGTCGACAATGACTTCGATGGTGTGTTTTTTCTGCTTGTCCAGCCTCGGGTACTGCGGCTTTTCCTCCTCGTCGTCAAGCTTTGTCATCTCGCCGTCCAGCCTGATCCGGGAAAAGCCGTCCTGCTTTAGCTGGTGGAACAGCTTTTCGTACGTCCCCTTTTTCGCTTGGATCACCGGGCCCAGGATTATGGCGCTCCTGCCCTGCGCGGCCTTGATCACCGACTCGGTGATCGAGTCGGCAGACTGGCTCGCGATTTTCCTGCCGCACTTTGGGCAGTGCGGGATGCCTATCCTTGCAAACAGCAGGCGCAAATAGTCGTAAATCTCGGTCACCGTCCCGACGGTCGAGCGCGGGTTCTTGCTCGTGGTCTTTTGCTGTATCGATATTGCCGGCGACAGCCCGTCTATAGAGTCTACGTCGGGCTTGTCCATCAACTCTAGGAACTGCCTTGCATAAGCCGACAGCGATTCAACGTAGCGGCGCTGCCCCTCGGCATAGATCGTGTCAAACGCAAGGGTCGACTTGCCCGAGCCGGACAGCCCTGTGATGACTACGAGCTTGTTCTTTGGTATCTCTACGTTGACGTTCTTTAGGTTGTGCTGCCTGGCGCCCCTGATGATTATCCTGTTGTGCATCACGACACCTCCGCCAGCGCCGGCTCACCAAGCGCCTTCTTTATCCTGTTCAGTTTTTCGCGGAACATTATCGCCTTTTCAAACTCCAGCTCTTCTGCGAACCTCTTCATGGTGGCCTCGGTTTCGACCGCAAGCTTTGTCAGGTCCTGCCTTGTCATAGACTTTGTCTCCACGCCTGCGTCGCCGACCTCGATCGCGCTTTCCGGTATCGCCTTTACGATCGTCTTTGGAGTTATCCCGTGTTTTGTGTTGTATTCCACCTGCTTTTTGCGCCTGCGCTCCGTCTCTTCTACCGCCTGCTTCATCGACTCGGTGGAGCGGTCAGAATACATTATCACCGCGCCGTCGAGGTTGCGCGCGGCCCTGCCAAACGTCTGTATGAGGCTGGTGGCGTTGCGCAAAAAGCCCTCCTTGTCCGCGTCCAGGATTGCGACCAGCGAAACTTCGGGTATGTCGAGGCCTTCCCTGAGGAGGTTTATGCCCACCAAGGCGTCAAACTCGCCGAGGCGCAGCTGCCTGATCAGTTCTGTGCGCTCCAGACCCTCGATTTCAGAATGCAGGTAGCGCACACGCACTCCGTTCTTGGCCAGAAACTCTGCAAGGTCCTCCGCCATCCTCTTTGTCAGGGTCGTCACAAGCGTGCGCTGGTTGTTCTTTGCCTTGGCCTTGATCTCCTTTATCAGGTCTTCCATCTGGTTCTTTGTCGGCCTGATCTCCACCTCTGGGTCGACAAGGCCGGTGGGCCTGACAAGCTGCTCTGCTACCTGCCAGCTCGATTTTAATTCATAAGCCCCCGGGGTCGCCGAAACGAAAACCGCGTTCCTGAGGTATTTTTCAAACTCTTCAAACTTTAGGGGGCGGTTGTCGTAGGCGCTTGGCAGGCGGAACCCGTAGTCGATGAGCATCTTTTTGCGAGTGTGGTCGCCGTTGTACATGCCGTGCAATTGTGGCAGCGTGACGTGCGACTCGTCGATGACCAGCAGAAAGTCGTCGCCGAAAAAGTCGAGCAGGCAAAAAGCCTGCTGGCCCGGCGCCCTGCCGTCCAGGTGGCGCGAATAGTTTTCAATGCCCGAGCAGTAGCCGAGCTCCTCTATCATCTCAAGGTCGTATTTCGTGCGCTGGGAAAGCCTCTGCCTTTCAAGCTCGGAAGGCAGGCTCGGCAGCCAGTTTGCAAGCTCGCTCTTTATCGACTCTAGTGCCCGACTGCGCGAGTCGTCGTCGGTGATGTAGTGCTTTGCCGGGAATATCTTTACCGCGTTTGTGTCGCGCAGCTTTTTCATGCTGACGTGGTCATGAATGCTTACCTGTTCTATTTCGTCGCCGAACATGGACACGCGGATAATGTCGTCAGAGTAGCCGGGGATGATGTCTATCGTGTCTCCCTTTACCCTGAAATTGCCCGGCACGAGCGACACGTCGTTTCGCTCATAGCGCGCCTCTATCAAATTGTGGATGAGCATCTTGCGGTCGATTGCCATGCCCTTTGCCAGCGTGATTGCGCTCTCCTCCCATTCCTTGGGCGAGCCGAGGGAGTAGATGCACGATACGGTAGACACGATTATCGTGGGCTCGCCGGACATCAGCATTGCAGTCGCCTCGAGCCTCATCCTCTCTATCTTTTCGTTCACTTCGGTGTCCTTTTCAATGTAGGTGTCAGTCTGCGGGATGTAGCTTTCCGGCTGGTAATAGTCGTAGAAACTTACAAAGTATCCGACGTTGTTTTCCGGAAAGAACTCTTTGAACTCGGCGTACAGCTGCGCCGCAAGGGTCTTGTTGTGCGAAATCACGAGCGTGTTCTTGTTCGCCCTTGCGACCACGTTTGCAATCGTGTAGGTCTTGCCGCTTCCAGTCACGCCAAGCAGCGTCTGCCGGCCGCCCTTCCGCACGCCTTTTACCAGCTGCTCTATCGCTTCAGGCTGGTCTCCGCTGGGCGGGAAGGCGTCCTTTGCCAAGGTAAAGCTTCTAGAGCTGGTGAGCAAGCACAAGACTTTTTCAAAACGCGCATATATGGTTAATGCCTCACTTGCTTTCCTTCACGTGGAACTCTTCGTAATGGCTGTCAGCCTGCTCTTTTGTGGTAAAGTCTGCCCCGCACAGCCTGCACTTGAACGCATAGCCCGTATAATCTGACACGGGTTTACAAGGCGGACATACTACACAGGTGCTACCGTTAAAACTTCTGTTGTCCAGATGATAACGTGGAGACCCGGGACCTGGAAAGAATGGAGAGGATGATCCGCCTTGTCGAGATCGGCCTGACCATAGGCAAGAACCTGGTGCTCATCATTGCGGCATTCGTCGGAATCACCATCGCAATCGCGGCATACAATTTCGCGACAGGCAACATCGCGTGGGGCATAGTAAATTCCGTGTTTGGCGCCGGCGGCCTCGTCTTCCTCGCGCAGATCCGCCAGACGCGCCGGCGGCACTACAGCAGGCGGGCAAAATACCGGGAAACAAGGCCGCAAAAATACCGCGAAGCAGAAGCGGCCTAGTCGCAGCAAATCTTTTGTTCAACCCCTGCGCTATAATGGCATGAGCAAGCTCGACATTCCAAGGGTAAGCAAGCACGAGTTTGTGGCCTTCCTGCAGGACGAAGCCAAGGTGCGCATTGACGACTATATCGAGGGCGCAGTCGAAGTGGCGGAGGAGGTCCATTCCGGCCTGATGCGCGAAGACGGCACTTCGCCGTTCCTTGAAACCCACACGTGGCCCGTCGCGATGGACGTGGTCAGGCATTACCGCTCTGTCAACCGCAACATCACGAGCGTCGAAGTCGCGGCCGCCATATTGCACGACGCGATGGAAGACGACGACAGGATACTGAACCTGCACGAGTCAAAGTCGTACGGCTTTGAAGCCTACCTTGCCTACAGGTTCGGGAGCAAGATCCGCGACATTGCGACAGAGCTGAAAATAAAGCCGCTTGAAAACTATTCCGGCACAAGCGATCAGGATCGCCAGCTGGCGCGGTTCTATGCCTATTGCGACATACTGCGCGACTCTGAATACGACGTCAAGGCGATCAAGCTTGCAGACCGGCTCAACAACATGCTGTTCATCAGGCGCGTGCCGGGGCACGACAAGATAAGGCGATACATGCGGGAGGCAGAGGACTTTTACCTGGCGTATCCGATGCTCCCGCCAAAGATGCCGGAATTGCACAAGAAAATGAGAACTGCATACGAAGAGCTGAAAGCGGTACCTGCGAAAAAGCTGGTTGCCGCGTAACTCTTCTTCACAAACCATTTAAAGGTAATAAATGGAGGTAAAGGGGGAGAAACCAGATTGGCAGACCTCAACGTCGCAGTCATTGTAAAATTAGAGCCGGATTTCTCTGAAGGAAACGTCAGCTACAACGCCGACGGGACGCTCAACAGGGCAGAGACAAAGAGCATCCTTGGGCCCCACAGCGCCGTGGCGTCAAGCGCCGCCTTCTACGCCAAGGTTTTGTACGGCGCCCGCGTCGCGGTGACCACGATGGGCCCGCCTATAGCCGACACTGCACTCCAGCAGGCGCAGCTGCTATCCGACGCCGACGAGCTGCATCTCTACAGCGACAGGATGTTTGCCGGCGCCGACACACTTGCCACTGCGGAGGTGTTGAAGACGGGCATTTCAAAAGTGGACGGCAAGACCGACATCGTGTTTTCAGGCCACAGGGCTTCAGACGGCGAGACCGGCCAGACGGGCCCGCAGACCGCATGGAAGCTGGGCTTTACCTTCCTTGGCAACGTCATTGACTATTACGTCGACATGCAGAGCAGGACGGTCCGGGCAAAGCGCCTGATTTCTCTGCAAGGGTTTTACGACGTCATTGAAGAAGTGGAGGCGCCGCTCCCGGTGTTCATTGCAATCGACCCGTCATACAAGGCGTCGTTTAACACCGTGTCGCAGAGGCTCACATTTGAAAAGTACCAGAAGGAGGCAAGGGACCGCGCGCAAAACTACAAGCAATATTTGAAGGTGTTCAACGGGCAGCAGCTGGGAGTCGACCCAAAATTGGTCGGGTTGCCCGGCTCGCCGACCATAGTCTACAAGGTTGAAAAGATTCCAAAGGCAAAGGCCAGCAGAAAGGCCGAAGTTGTCGAAGGTTCCAGCCGCGAGCAGCTCGCAAAGGTGGCGGCCAAAATGTACGAAGTGCTGGGAGACATGGTCATCAAATGAAGTACCAGCACCTTTACGTCATAATCGAACACGAAGACGGCAAGCCGCTGCCAGTCAGTCTCGAGATGCTGGGCGAGGCCCGGCGGCTCATGGACGGCTACAACAAGCGGTATTCCGCGGACGAAAAGGTGGTCTCGGTGGTGCTTGGCAACAACGTGCGCAAGCTCTGCGAGGAGCTGATATTCTACGGCGCCGACGCCGTGATCTACGCGGACAGCCCGGAGCTGCTTCATACCCGGAACCTGATTGACACCAAGGTGATAAGCCAGATAGCGACAA
The DNA here is from genome assembly GCA_035760305.1 of Nitrososphaera sp. GTDB lineage: Archaea > Thermoproteota > Nitrososphaeria > Nitrososphaerales > Nitrososphaeraceae > Nitrososphaera. The sequence continues at coordinate 9,544 of DASTTF010000063.1, read as the reverse complement.
ACAAAGAGCTGGCGAACAAGTTCTCTGGAGCCCCGGGGTTTGTCAAGCCCCGCTACATGTTCTTTTCCGCAGACAACGTGGGGCGGCAGCTGTCGTCGACTGTCCTGGCAGAGCTGGAGTCCGGCCTCGCGTCGGACATCAACAAGCTCGTGATCGAGGACCTTGAGATAAAGCACCAGCACAAGACAAAGGGCGAACCGATGATATATGAAAGGACGCTTGAAATGTACAGGCCGGACTTTTCCGGCTTCCTCTGGACCACAATCCTGTGCCTTGACAATCGCAATTCTGAAATCGAACGGGAATACCACCCGCAGGCCTGCAGCATAATCCCCGGCGTATTTGCGCCGATAGAGCGCGACGCTGCAAGACGGGGCACAATAGTCGACCATGTGCCCAAGTTTGACGAGCGCGACCTCCGCGTAAAGATAATCGACAGAAAGATTGTGAAAAGCGCGGTGGACTTTGACAGCAAAAAGGCTGTGGTGAGCTTTGGCAGGGGGATCAAGAACTCGCCGGAAGAAAACATCAAGATGGTGGCCGCGCTGGCAAAGCAGCTGGAGGGCGAGGTGGGCGTTTCGCTGCCAATATCGAAAAAGCCGTTTGTGGTGAGCGAAGGGATGAGCTCGACCTACATGATACCGGACAGGGTGATTGGCACGAGCGGCCGCAAGGTTGCCCCGCTGCTCTACGTCGCGGCGGGGATAAGCGGGGCTATGCAGCACATCGCCGGCATGAAGGAGGCCGGCTTTGTAGTGGCGATCAATCCGGACGAAAACTCGCCGATAAAGGACGAGTGCGACATTTTCATCAGGGGCAGAATGGAAGACGTGATACCGCTTTTGCTTGAGGAACTGAGAAAACAAAAGCCTGCAATAGAGGTGAAGAAATGATGGAAAGCTATGACGTTGCGATAGTTGGCGGCGGGTCGGCCGGCCTTGCCGCGCTGAAGCAGCTGTCGAATCTGGGCAAGCAGGCGATCCTGCTCGAAGCAGGCAAGCAGGTAGGCACCAAGAACATTTCCGGCGGCATACTGTACTCGAAAAAGCCAAAGAACGGCCGCACGCACAACGTCGAAGACGTCTACCCAGAGTTCCTGCAGGACGCGCCAGTCGAGCGCAAAATAACGCAGTACATGCTGCACTCTACTTCACGGAACAAGGTGTTTACGATGAACCTGACTGCCGCCCACGAATACCAGGCGAATTTCGGCTATTCCGTCCTGCTGAACCGGCTGACCGCGTGGTTTGCAAAGCAGGCAGGCGAAAGCGCCGAGCGGCAGGGCGGCGGCATAGTGTCCGGCGTACACGTAAAGTCGCTGAGCTGGCAGGGCGAAAAGACGGTGATCGAGACCGACGAACTGGATCCGTTTGAGGCAAAGGCGGTCATTGCCGCCGACGGCGTCAACTCTGAAATAGCGGAAATAACGGGCGCGCGGGCAAAGTTCACGCCCGAGCAGCTGTACCAGGGGGTCAAGGTGGTAGCCAAGCTGCCTGAAGATATAATCGAGCAGCGGTTCGGAATCGGGCCGGGCGAAGGCGCCGCGCACTTGTTCGCCGGCGACGTCACGCTGAACCACATCGGGGGCGGCTTTGCCTACACAAACCGCGACACCCTGTCAGTCGGCGCAGTCTATCACTACGACTCGCTGATGACCCGGCCTGCAGAGCCCTATACGCTTGTCAACGCGCTGTTGAAGAATCCCATGGTCGCCGAGTTTGTCAAGGACGAAGTGGCAGTCAAGGAAGACATCGACAAGGACCTGCCAAAGGAGGAGCAGCTTAGGATACGGTTTGCGACGAGCAAGCTGATAAAGACTTGGAACGAGCTTCGCGACGCGTGGCACTCGCCTTCCGCCAGGAAGCGGCTGGTCGAAGCCGGCAAGTACAAGACAGAAGAAGAGATCAAGGCAAGGCTCGACTATGTGCAGAACGAGCTTGCGAGCAAGTACGACACAAAGTTCGTGACGGACTATGTCGAGCTGGAATACGGGGCGAAACTGGTACCTGACGGCAAGCGCTGCGCGATGAAAAAACCCTACCACAGGAACGTCCTGTTCGCCGGCGACGCGGCCGGAAGGGGCGTCTTTATCGGGCCGCGGATCGAAGGCCTGAACGTCGGGATCGACGACGCGGTGAGGGCGGCAAACGCCGTCGCAAGGGCGATTGACCGGAACAACTTTGGCCCGCAGTATATGGGCGAATACTATTCCCAGTCGATAGACGAGAGCCCGTACACGCGCGACATGAAAGAGATCGACAAGGACTACCTGAAGATATTCCTCGACGCGGCAAGGGACGTCCCAAAGGACATCATCGGCCAGCGCTACGGCATGGTCTTCCGGCTGATGTCCAGCGGGACGTTGAGGGGGCTTGCTGTCGGCTTTGCCAACATCCTCGGCTACGACAAGCTGCTGCCGCTGGTAGAGTCTGAGGACACGTACGTGCAGGTGCCGGTGGAGCTGGCAGAAAAGATGGGCCGGCCAATGACCGCGACATACGAGCCGACGCTCCCTACAGTCGCGCAGCGCGTCGCCCGTCTGAAATACGACGACGACAGAGCTTCGCACATCAAGGTGCTCAACCCGAAATCAGAATTCATGAAAAAGATGGTGACTCTCTGCCCGACGAGCTGCTACAGCATGGAAGGGGGCGACGTGACTCTCCAGCACGAGGCGTGCATCGAGTGCGGCACGTGCGCCAAGGAAACGGAATGGCGCCACCCGAGGGGCGAGAAAGGAATAGTCTACCAGTACGGCTAGTTCTTCCACTTGATCGAGCAGCCGATCGAAGGATCAAAGTCCTTCTCAAGCCTCTCTCCCTTTAACAGCCTGCGCACGTTGTTCTCCATCACCGGGACTGTCGGACTTGCTTCGGGCTCCAGCGCGTCGTTTATCCTGCCGTGGAACGCCAGCCTGCCGTCGAGAAACAGGAACGGGTCCGGTGTGCACACCGCTCCGTACGACCGCGCAACGTCCTGGCCGTCGTCTATCAAGTAAGGAAAGTTTAGCTTGTAGTCTTTTGCAAACGCCACCATGTTGTCAAAGCCCTCATCCTTATAGTCCGGGTCGTTGCTGTTGATGCCGATGACCTGCAGCTCTGAAGGCTTGAATCTTCCCTGCAGCGCGACAACGTCTCCGATCCTCGCCTTGACGTAAGGGCAGTGGTTGCAGATGAACACTACGAGCGTCGCCTTGCTCCTGTAATCCTGGAGCGAGTGTTTCATGCCGTCCACTCCTTTTAATTTGAAATCGGGGGCGATGCTGCCGGTTTTGAGAACCTGGGGTGACGAAGCGGTCTTGACCATGCCCTATCATTCGATTTATAGATATTATATCTATTGCGAATCAGGCCATCACGCTTGCCGGAGGGAAGGCGTTTTCAAGAATCTGTTTTTCCTCTGGCGGGAGCGAGCGCCACTTTTCGTTGTTTTCCAGCTGCAAAGTCGCAGGCACGTCTTTTTCAAGTTCGCCGTACCAGCGCAAGCCCGTGAATTCGTAAAGCCTCTTCAGCTCTTCGCGGGGCTGCCTGACAAACTGCTCGTACTGCACTTCAGCAAGCCTGTCTTTGACAACCGGCAGGTCCTGCAGCAGCATTTTTTTGTTGTAGCCGTAAAAGTTGATGCATGCCTCTAACTTTGAAACGTCCTTGCCAAACGCCTCCTTTATCGTGACGTAGCCCTTGTAGCCGTGCTCGTACTCTGTCTTCATCTGCATGTCCCAGTAGCTCAGCATCTTTTGGTAGATGGAATGCACAACCGCCCGGGGGTCGCGCCAGATCAGGATGTATTGCGCGTCGGGGAACATGGCGTTGAGCCACCGGAGGCGCAGGCAGTGGGTCGGGTTCTTGTTCACGAACCTCTTTGCGTGGAATGCCTTGAGCTCGGCCCTGATAGCCGAGTAGTAGTAGCCCTTTATTTCGTCTGTCGCGTGCGACTCGTCGACATAGTCGATCTCGCTATAGTAGCGGCGCCAAACCCTTCCCTCGGTCGAGGGTGGCCTCGACTTGTAGCGCTTTACCTGCAGCGGAATAAGGCGAAACTTCCAAGGCGCCATGTAATACCGGTTGCAAAAGCCCTCAAAGAACGCGGTGTCCTTGTGGCGGGTGAACAGGCCGTCAAGTATGGTCGTGCCGCTCCTCTGTATGCCTATGATAAAAACGGGCTTTACTATTTCGGTCACTGTCGAGAGCGGATCGCCCTTTATCTGATTTAACGATAAAGGCGCTTTTTACTGTAAGAAATAAAACAGCCCTCCGGGATTGCAATAGTGATGCCAGATTCTATTGACGCTATTTTGCAGCTGCCGCAGCGCAAGCTCGTAGTCGCGCAGAGCGACGTCCAGCTGGACAGGGAGACTAAAAACGAAATTTTCATCCTGATGGTCGAGGAGTCGAAAGGCTCGGCAGGCGGAAGGGCCGCCGGGTCCGGCCACCGGCGCATTGAAAAAATCTATGGCTTTTCGTGCGGCGCCGGCGCGTGCGCAAAGTTCTTCGAGTCCGGCGAGCAGGACAAGGTCGAGCAGTTTGACATCCCCTACAGCGCGGTCGCGATGGACATCCGGCTATCGGACGGCAGGCCGTACGTGGTGCAGGGGATAATAGACCCTGACTTCATCGCCTCCTACCGCTCGGTGATAAGCAATCTAAAATAGGCTTGGCGGCCAAGCAGTACCATGTCAGAGGACCACCAGCGGCTGGAGCAGACGGCCTCGGCGATAGAAGACCTGCTGTACATGGGGGCGATCAGGCTTGGCGACAGGCAGGACAAAGCGCTGCTGTCGCCCCAGTTCTCGCTTGTAGCTTCAAACGTGATGTCCAGCATGAAGATCGAGGACGGCGGCAGCGAGGAGGTAATGAAGCTGATGTACTACTCGCTCCTGATCTACATGAACGAGTACCTGAAGGTGCCCAAGCCGCTCATGGTGGCTCTTGGAAACGATCTGGAGAAAAACCGCGACGGCATGGAAGCCGGCGGGCTCGTCACCACCTATGTCGCCGTGCTGGCAGAGGTCTGGAGCCAGAACCGCAAGCAGGAAAAATGACTACTGCAGCGAGAACTGCAGGATTGACGAGTCCTGCACCGGGGGCTCGATCTCCCTCACGCTCAGGTCCTTGAAATCCCACACGATGTCGTCAGACCTGAAAGCCACGACCGGGCCGGCCTCAGTCAGGATGTGGTCGCGCGCCCTGTCGCAGTCCTCGCCGCCAAACTTTTTCCTGTCGGCGTACCACCCGCCGTCGTCTACAAGCTCGCTCACTTTTTCCCATTCGTCTGCCGCATGCTCGTCGATGTACGCCTCCATCTTGACCGCGCTGTCGTTGTCGATGTTGTACATGATCACCTTGAACCCGAACCAGCTCCCGTCGTAGTACCTGCCCTTGCTGTTCTGCTCTGTCAGGAGCGGATCGACTGCTTTGTAGACTCCGTGCTCGTCGGTGTAGCCGCCGGCGTGCCAAATCTCTTTCTTCCACCCGACCGAGCCGTCAAGGTGCAGCCTCCCCTTGATCGACGTGCCTTCGCACGGGTCAGAGTCGCTATGCTCCTCGCCGCTGCGCGCATACCACTGGAGGACGTTTTCAAGATCCGAGTCTGCGCTTGATGAATGCCCCGTCGTCCTGACTATCTTGGCGTAGCCGGTTATCTCGACGTTCTTCCACTCTTCTGCCTCTTCAGGCGTGTAGACGTTCATCCTCACCTGATACTTGCCGTTGTCGTGGCCGCTCACCCGCCACGAGCCGTCTTCCTGTTTTTCAATCGCCGTCCTCGGATCGAATATCCCGTCCTTGGGCTCGTCCATGTCGATGAACCATTCCCTCCCGCCTTCCAGCGTGGGGTAGACCTTTGTTATTCCAAACCTGTCTTCGCCTGCTGCAAGGGCGCCGCCGACCGCGGCATGCGCGCTGCCGGCAAGCGAAACAGCCATCATGATCGCAAGCACCGCGCCGATTATTCTTGCAGATTTTTCTTCTAGCATTTTCTGCAATAACAAAATGGTGTAACATAAAGAGTGGGTGGCATCAGGAGCGCCAAGCCAGAAAAAGCCTCTGACGGCACGCTTTTAAGTCAAGTAAAGGTATTGCCCATCCACGATGCTAAGGCGGTCGCTCAAGCCCGAGATAATAGAGTCGATACCCCTGCTGAAGAGGGCAAAGCCCAAGGTGTGGGTTGAAGCCTACGGGTGCTCGGCGAGCATGGCCGACTCTGAAATGATAAGCGGTCTGCTAAAGGGCGCCGGCTATGAAATCGCCAGCAAGCAGAGCGAGGGCGCGCTCAACCTGATAGTCACGTGCTCTGTAAAGGACACGACCGAGCACCGGATGGTCAGCAGGATCAAGGCGATGAGCAAGTCGGGCAAGCCGCTTGTTGTCGCAGGCTGCCTGCCAAAGGCAGACAGGGCAAAAGTTGAATCACTGAATTCCTCGGCAAGCCTGCTAGGCCCACACTCTATAGAAAGCGCGACCGCAGTAGTGGGATCTGCGCTTGCCGGCAACAGACTCGTCATGCTTGAAGATTCTGAAAGTGATAAAATCAACATTCCCCGGGTCAGGCTCAACCCTGCCGTCAGCATGGTGGAGATTGCGAGCGGCTGCATGAGCGAGTGCACGTTCTGCCAGACAAAGATCGCCAAGGGGTGGCTCCGGAGCTACCGCGTCGGCGACATCATGAGGCAGATCCGGGCAGACGTGGAAGCCGGCTGCAAAGAAGTCTGGCTCACGTCGACTGACAACGGCTGCTACGGCAAGGACGTGGGCACGGACATTGTCGAGCTTCTCAACGCGTGCTGCTCGGTCGAAGGCGATTTTCAGATCAGGCTCGGCATGATGAACCCGATGTACCTGCCCGGGATGTTGGACAGGATGGTGAGCGCGTTCTATGAGAATGAGAAGCTCTTCAAGTTTCTCCACATCCCTGTCGAGAGCGGGAGCGATAGGGTCTTGAGAAAGATGAAGCGGGGCCACACTGTTAGGACGTTTATGGACGCCGTGGAGGCCTTTCGGGGCAGGATCCCCGAGATGACGATATCGACGGACATTATCGTGGGGTTCCCGTCAGAGACCGAGGAGGACTTTAAACAAACGCTCGACCTCGTCGAGAGGGCAGAGCCGGACATTGTCAACATCTCGCGCTACGGCGCCCGGCCCGGCACCGAGGCGGCAAAGTGGAAGGGCACGAGGGTCAGCTCTCAGGTGGCCAAGGAGAGGTCCGAGCGCCTGCACTCCCTCGCAAAAAAGGTCGCGAAAAAGCGCAATTCGCTCTGGCAGGGCTGGCAGGGCGAAATAATAGTCGACGAAATGGGCAAGGTGGCGCAGGGCAGGAACTATGCGTACAAGCCGGTCGTACTGTCAAACGCGGATCAAGTTTCGCTGGGCGACAAAAAGCGCGTGCAAGTTTATGATTTTTCCAACTTTTCGCTAAAGGCAAGGATAATTTAGACTAGCTCAACTTTGTTACGCCGCGCGTAGCTACTGTTTAATCACCAAAGCTTTTTAACATGAACTCTGTATTTGTGTGCGGGGAGCTCGGGGGATCAATGAACGATCTTTTGATAAAGAATCCAGTGCTGCTGGTGGGCATCGGCGGCGCCGGAACTAAAATCGCTACTGCGGCAAGCGCCGCACTTGGATGCAAGTGCCTTTTGATAAGCAACGACAAAAAAGATCTGGTGCACAATGAGAAGTGCACCGCCGTTTACGTCAACTCTGGCGAATGGGTCAACCCTTCTAGCCTGAAGCTTCGCTCTTTTGTGCATACTCATCGGCGCGAGATGATGGCCGCGATGGGCGGCTATCCGACAGTCATTGTCGTCTCAAACCTGGCAGGGCGCGCCGGCACCGCTATGGCGCCACTCGTGTGCAGGATGGCAAAAGAGTCTAGCACCGTGATCTCTGTCGCGATAATGCCGTTCAAGTTCGAGAAGGACCGCATTTTCAACTCTGGCACCGCCCTCAGGCGCGTGCGCGAGGCGTCCGACTCTGTCATAGTCATGGACAACGACGCGTTCCTCGACAACAACCCGGAGCTCTCTCAGGAGGAATGCTTTGCGATAACAAACAATGCCATGGCCGAGGTGATCGCCTCGATCTCGACCGGCGCCGTGAGGCCGGCGATGAACATACTGTGCACGAGCAGAGCAAGCGCCGGCACCGAATCATCGTTGAGAGACTCTGTGGCGATGCTGTACGACTCTGTGCCAGACGCAGGCAGCGTAAAGAGAGCGATGGTCTACGTCATGGGCGGCGACAAAGTTCCCGTTGGCGACTTGAACAAGCTTGTGGGCTATGTGCAGGGGATATTCCAGGAGGAGGGTTCCACCGAAGTCGCAATGTCCTCGATGGCGGCCACCGGCGGCGTGCGCGTGCATCTAGTCGCTTCTGCCCCGCAAAAGACAAGGTTTGACCGCTACGACCCGCTTGGCGACATTATTCCAGACGTCCTTGACTGGGACGAGCCGGACTCTGCGCCTGACATCAAGCTGGCGATACCCGCGATCGAATAGGTTATAATAACAAACGGCAAAGGTAACGCCATGATATCGTGCGGCTGCCGCTGCATCGCGTGCAAGAGCCAGCAGCTGACAAGCCACGCGTTTGTAGCGCCTGACGGCTACGACGACATCCATCATACGTGCAGGTCGTGCGGCACGCATTTCAACCACCTTGACGGGGAAACGTACGCAAAGTGCGAAACCTGCAGGTTTCCGTGACTACCTGTCCGTCAGCTTTTTGTGGTACATGCTCTTGCACGGCTGGCTTTCGACCATCTTGACATCCTTCATTTTTTTCCTGTCGTAAACTGATTGGAGAAATTTGTAGCAGACAGGGCAGACTTCGATCATTTAGCCGCTTCTGTCTTTGCTTCCTCTGGCTTGGCTTCTGCCTTTGGCTCTTCGGCAGCTGCGGTTGTTTCAGCCGGTGCGGCCTCTGGTTTTACTTCCGCCGCGGGCGCTTCAGCCGGTGTCGGCGCGTCTTCGTAGAGCGAGACCGTGACGACGCCATCCTCGTCCTTGACCATCTTTACCCGCACCTTCCTTGGCGGGTGGGTCTTGCCCCTTGTCCATATCTGGCGGTTGAGGTCCTGCTCGAGCTTTATCTCGTCGCTCTTCATGTGCTTTGTCGCAAACTCGCGGATCATGTTGATGACCCTGTCTGTGCGCTTGTGCTGCGGGGTTATCCATGCGCGGCCAAGGTTTATAGTGTAAACACGTGTGAGGTTTTCTTCGACTGCCGCCATTTTTATCAACCTACGTTGACGTCAGACCTGCGCCATAGCCTGCGCTTGGGGTTGGTCCTGACGTTCCTGTTAGTCCTGATGACTACCCACGTCGGCACCGGTCGGTTCTGCCTGGTGCGCTTCATCAAACGCTTCTTGCGTGAAGTGTTTTTACGGGCAGCCATATACGAACGTAGGATTGATTTTTTCCGCTTTTTAAGTGTTGGCGTGGGTGCTATTTCCTTAGCCTGAAAAATATGTAGACCATGACAAACGGCACGGCTGCAAGGGCAAAGGCATACCCTGCGTCCATCGCCGACGACAGCGCTATCTC
>DASTTF010000062.1:0-6129 GCA_035760305.1 Nitrososphaera sp. | reverse complement strand
TCCTGCTTTTTCTTGACAAACTGGTCGAACTTGCTGCCAGACTGTATAACCATTTCTACCTGCTCCTGCAGCGCGACCGCCTGCTTTTTGTGCATCAGGATGTTTGAAAACAGGCGCCTGACTTCGGGGAGCGCCTTGTTTGCAGTCTGGGGCGTGTAGAGCGTAAACACCGGACATTGTTCGATTTTGAGATAATTTATGCCTTTAGCACTGGCTCACGCCTTTGAGACGGACATAAATCGTCAGGAGGCTAGACGATGCTTACGGGGTAGGAGTTGCTAAAGACATCCGGCCTCCTGCCGCCCGCGCCCTTCCACGAGGCGAATATCTTTTCGTTGTGCGGATCGACCGTGATCTTGAGCCTTGCCGTCCCGCCGCTGCATGGGATGAAATGCTCAAACTCCACCGGGGCTGACGCGTCCTTGAGCGACTCTGGGATGCTCGGCTCAAATTGTATCACGTTGTCTATCATGTTCACCTTCATGCCAAGCATCATTTCGCGGAGTGCGTAGACGTACATGCCGACCGACCACGCCTGCAGTATGCACGAATTGAACGGCTCAGGCCTGTCCCCCCTGTACGTTTCCGCAAACATGCCGTTTTCGTACAGTATCCTTTCTGCCATCGACTCTAGATAGCGTAGGCCCTGCTCCTTCCTGCCGAACTTTATCTCGCTTGCCGCGGCCCAGCCCGTGACCAGCGGCCAGACTGCGCCGTCGTGGTAGAGCGTCGGCTGGTATTTTTGGTCGCGGCTGCTCAGCGTCCTGACGCCCCACGCGGTGGTCAGGTCCTGCTCCTCGATCCGGGACAGCACCGAGTCCGCCTTCCTCTTCTCCGCCACCGCGCCTGTGAGCAGGAGGACCAGGGCGTTTGGCCGGATGCTTGGATCCTTTGAGCCGTCCTTGCGTATCGTGTCGTAGTAGAACCCAGTGCTGGCGTTCCAGTATTCGCGGTCAATGACTCCTTTGAGCTCCTCGGCCCTGCCGCTCCACCTGCTTTCGCTGCCGGCGTCGCCGACTATTGCCGCCAGCTCGCTTCCGATCTTTAGGCTTTCGTAAAAGAGCGCCTGTATGTCGTTGGCGCTCTTTCTCCGGTCGATGTGGTCCATCCATGTCGAGTCCTGTATCGGGAGCTTTTCGGCGGTGCCTGTAAAGCCGTGCTCGATCAGCCCGTCGCCGTCCACGTCCTTTGAGAACCCCCAGTCCACGAGATCCACTATCGACTTCCACCTCTTTTTCAAATAGCCGACGTCCCCGGTGGCAAGCACGTACTCCTTTATCGCCCAGGGAAACAGGAAGGTCGAGTCGGCCGACCCATAAGTGGTGGTGTGGAGGAACGCCCTGCCGCTGATTATCATCGGAAGCTCGCCTTTCCCTGCGGCCTTTGTGGCCTGCTTCGCCTGCCGTCGCATAAAGTTGTCAATGGCCGCGGCCGCAAAGCGGTAGTCGCCCATCGCAAGGTAGCCCCGCAGAGTCCAGCCCGTATCCCTCGCCCAGTAGTTTGGAAAGCGCGGGAGCCCGGCGCAGATCCCCTCGCCCAGGCCGGCGTATTCCGCCTTCAGGTACCGCAGGCCCACCTTGGCCTTTTCGTACGCCGCCAGCAGCCTTGGCACGCCCTGCTCCGGCCTTGACTGGGGCGACCTGGCGGTCAGGGTCGAGGAAGAAAACTCCCTGAACCCCTGCTCGGTGTCCGCGGCCAGCCGGACATAGTTGTCCCTCATGTAGCGGAATTCCCTTGCGCAGTCGTCGAGGCCGGTAAAGCTGCCCGTCCCAACCAGGGCAATTTCAACGGGCTTGCCCGTTTCGACTTTAATGTCGTACGACAGCTCCAGGTCGTTGGCAAACGAGTCTGTCAGTATCCTGCTCGGCTTCAGGCTCTTTGGGGCCGCGCCGATCACCCCGGAATACTGCACCCCGGTGTCCTTTGGGGCCGCAGTGCTCACCTGCAGGCAGTTGTCCTTTGCGTTGAACTTTGAAGTGACGCTCTGCGACACCGCGGCCAGCCCGTAGCTTGTGATGTTGCCGTCTATCAGGAAGTGTATCCTGATCTTGCGCTTTTTCGCCGCCTTTCTGCCAGAGAGGGCCTTAAAGCCGCCGAGCAGTCTCAGCTCCAGCGCCACGATAAAGCCCTTGCTGTCAAAGGGCACAAGCAGTTTCCTCTTCACTTCGAGCCCCGCCAGCTCGTGCCGGGTATAGAGGACGCCGTTTTCGTGCCGGGACGAGACTACGAAATTGGGGAGCCTCTTGCGCACGCCGTCGTCCATCGATATTTCGACTATTATGCGCCCAAACGCCCTTGCCGGCGGCACGTACAGCCCGCCGTTGTCGTACCGCACGCCCATCCAGGTCCAGTTGGCGGAAAGCGCCCCGTTTGAAGAGCAGACGATGTACGCCTTCTTGCCGGACAGCACCAGCGGCGCGGTAAAGTTCTGGAAGACCATCCCGTCTTCGCCGGGCGCCGGCGATTCGTGGACCGGCGCGGTCTCGGGGAGGAATATCCTGCCGCTACGGTATCCTGCGCGATCCGTGAACGTGAACGGGATCATTATCTGCTCAAAGCCTTCCATCTTGCTCAGGATCACTATCTTGTGCCCTTTTTTCTCGTCCAGCCCGCCTTCCTTCATCACCAAGAACCTCGCGCTCTGGAACGGCTTGAAGGGGACCGGCCGGCTCTCTGACAGGGTGGCGGCGTTGACAACGTCGTCAGACGTCGCGACAAAGACCGACTTTTTGGGGACCGGGAACTCGTCCACATAGACGTCAAGCGCAATGATGTTGCCGCCGAGCGGGACCGGAGGGTTCAATAGCGAGAATATGAATCCATGGTGCTTTTCCCCGCCCTGCACGATTATCACGTTCTGCAGGCTGCCCTTGACGTATGAGAGGGCCGTGTGTATGCTGTCAAGAGTCCTGGTTATTTGTTATGCACCTTGAACTTGACAGTACCGGGGCTTCTGTTTTAAAGATTTTTGCAAGGTGGCATGCCAAAATATTTTATACGATCACCTTTTACCATGTATGATGAAGCTGGATTTCCCTAGGTACACCGAGCGGTTGGGCGCGGTGAGCATACACGCCGTGCAGCGCATTTACGAGCTGGACTCTGGCAAGTCCAAGGGGTTCCAGTCGTCGCACCAGACCGTCAGGAAATTCGACTATGACGAAATTTCAAACACCCTGCACGACATGGCAATAATCATCCCGGTAAAGGACGAAAAACTAAAGCTGCTCGAAGGCGTGCTCAGCGGGATACCAAACGAGTGCCTCGTCATAATCGTGTCCAACAGCGCGCGGAGCCCAGTAGACAGGTTTGCGATGGAGACGGAGGCCGTCAGGCAGCTTGGCCGGTTCATGGACAAGCGCATGGTAATGATACACCAGCGCGATCCGGGGCTTGCAGAAGTCTTCAAAAAGGTTGGCTACGACTCGATCCTCGACTCTGGAGACAACATCAGGAACGGCAAGGCAGAGGGCATGATAATCGGCCTGCTTGTGGCCAAGATGTACCACAAGGACTATGTCGGCTTTATCGACAGCGACAACTATGTGCCGGGCGCTGTCAACGAGTACGTAAAGATATTTGCTGCCGGCTTTGGCATGTCGACCACGCCCTACTGCAACGTGAGGGTATCGTGGGTGTTCAAGCCAAAGGTCAAGAACAACTCGCTCCAGTTCTCAAAGTGGGGCAGGGTGTCCGAGATCACCAACAGGAACCTCAATGCGTTACTGGCCAGCATAACGGGCTTTGAAACCGACGTCATCAAGACGGGCAACGCCGGCGAGCACGCGCTGTCGATGCCGCTTGCAGAGTGCCTGCAGTACACCAGCGGCTATTCAATAGAGACGCGCGAGTTTGTCGACATATTTGAAAAGTTTGGTGGGCTGTCACCTTCTGAATATCCGCAGATAGTGGAAAAGGGCGTCGAGGTGTTCCAGATAGAGACCCGCAACCCGCACTTCCACGAGGACAAGGGCATGGCGCACCTGAACGAGATGCTCGAAGCGTCGCTTGCCACGATATTTGGCAGCAAGATCTGCACCCCTGACCTGAAGGAAACCTTGCAGGACCAGCTGAGACACGTGACAAAGAAAAGGATCGACTACGGCAAAAAGTACCACATGTTGGAGCCCATCAACACGGTACGCCTGCCAGAATTCGAGAAGGGTCTCAGGGAAAAGGCAGACACGTTCCTGCGGATCGGCCGGCTAAAGTAGCCGGTTTGTGCACCCGGGCACCCCCTCCCCTCCGGGTGTTCCAGGCCTTAAAAACAACCTCTATGGTATTGCCTTTGTGGAACCAAAGCTAGAAGCAGAAGAGATGATGGTCGAAAACACAGCCGCCAAAGTGGAAGAGCAGCAGCAAGTGCAATTTCTGGAGCACGAGATAGAATGCCCGCGCTGCCGCGACGATATGGAGCTGTGTTCTGATTTTGACAACCTGTACTATGTCTGCAACGAATGCGACTTTTGCCTGTACACGATAAAGAGAAATTAAGCACCACGAACACAGTCAGGTGATTGACCACAAACCGGCGCGAGCTAACCAAACTCCACAGCGACAGGTCTTCACGGATGGTTCTTGCCGCGCTTGAGGCCGCGGTTGAAAGCGTCAGGCCGGCGGCGCTTGTAGGGCGCGCAGTAAAATTCAACAGTGAATTATCGGTGCGCGACGTTTACGGCAGGACAATCAGGCTTCGGAAATTTGACCGCGTGTTTGTCGTCGGGGCGGGCAAGGCGGCCGCAGGCATGGCCGAAGCGCTCTGCCCGATCTTGCATGGAAGGGTCGCGGCAGGGGCGATCACTGTCCCTTACGGCACCAAGGCAAAGATCAAGGGCGTTTCAGTCACGCAGGCGTCCCATCCCGTGCCGGACAGGTCAGGAATAGAAGGGACGAAAAAGATCCTAAACGTGTTAGAGAAAGCGCGGAAAGATGATCTGGTCTTTGTCCTGATCTCTGGCGGCGGCTCGGCGCTTATGCCGCTCCCGGCGCCCGGCATGTCGCTCGCAGACAAGCAAAAGATCACGAATTCGCTCCTCCGCTCCGGCGCTTCAATCCGTGAAATGAACGCCGTCCGCAAGCATTTATCGGCTGCCAAGGGAGGACAGCTTTTGTGCCACGTTGACAAGTCGTGCAACGTCGTTTCGCTGATCCTGTCAGACGTGGTAGGTGACGACCTTGAGGTGATCGCTTCCGGCCCGACCTGCCCGGACAGGTCTACCTTTGCTGATGCCCTGAAAATCCTAAAGAAATACCGTATAAAAAGCCCGGGCGCGGCTCTTGAGCATATTGCCAAAGGCGCACGGGGCGAGATAGATGAAACGCCCAAGCCGCAGGATCCAACATTTTCCCGCGTGCACAACGTACTGATCGGCAACAACTCTATTGCGTGTATAGGCGCAGTCAGCTATTTGAAAAAGCGCGGCGTGCAGGCGGCGCACCTTGGATCAGCGTTTGACGGCGAAGCCAGAAATTTTGGCGTGTTTTTGGCGCGGCTTGCATCCGACCTTGGCGGCAAGCCGTTTGCAGTGGTTGCAGGAGGCGAGACTACCGTCAGGCTGGGCAAATCAGGAAGCAGCGTCGGCGGCAGGAACCAGGAAGCGGCTCTTGCGTGCATGATGGAACTGCGGCGGCATGATGTCACAGTGGCTTTTATGGGGACGGACGGCATAGACGGCAACTCTGACGCCGCCGGCGCGCTTGTGTCCCCAAAGACAATGTCGCTTGCTGCAAAGATGGATCTGAAAAAATACCTTGACAGCCACGACAGCCATCGCGCCTTCAAAAAGTTGCGTTCGTTGATTTTTACTGGATACACCGGCACCAACGTAAACGACGTTGCAATAATCTGCAAGACTAGTACCGGACGCTGATGTCTCCGGATACGACGTTGACATCGCCGTCGCCGGTCCTGAGCAGGAGCGACCCGTCGTCGTTGATGTCGACGGCCACGCCCTGAATCGTCCTGCTATTCTGGGTTACTGTCACCTTGTGACCCAGCATGTCAGAGTTTTTCTTCCATTTTTGCAAAATTGCGACGGCGCCACTCTGCTCCATCTCCAGGTAGTAGCGCTCCAGGTTCTCGAGCAGCGCCTTTGTCAGATCAAGCCTGTTCACGCTGCGCCCGAGCTC
>DASTTF010000061.1:0-28524 GCA_035760305.1 Nitrososphaera sp. | reverse complement strand
CGAGCACGATTGGAACTTTTGATCCCTTGAGCGACCGGCACACAGCGTCTATCGTCTGCCTGCTGTAGACCATGCCTACCTTGATGGCGCCGGGCGGCATGTCGGTCATAACGGACCTGATCTGCTGCTCTATCATTACCGGCGAGACTTCGAATATGTCGGACACTTTTCTGGTATTCTGCGCGGTTATCGCGGTGATGGCGGTGCAGCCGTAAACGCCGAGGGCGGAAAACGTCTTGAGGTCTGCCTGTATCCCCGCGCCCGCTCCAGAGTCGCTGCCCGCTATTGATAGCGCAATCTTCAAGCAGAGTGATAAAAAATGATAGACTTATTCAGTCTATCGGATTAGAGGACATAGTTGCAGAGGCAGACGCGCTTGCCGCAGCACGCGCATTTCTGGCTGCCCGAGACAGATTCGCAATACCTGTTATGAGTTTCACAGAATACCGACCGGCCCTCTTCTATTTCCTTTGTTATTGCCTGCATGCCTGCACATCGCGGGGCGCTTGGTTAATCTAAGTGGCAAGCTAATTTAGACCGACAAGCTAGCTAACTTTGTGCGCGCCGGCGCCTCAGCGTTTTTGCAATGATCCATAGATTATTAATGCCAAGTTTTGTAATCATACGAGTTTGATATTCAAGGGCGCGCCAGAGTGGGGCATCGAACCTGTGCCCGCCAAGCACAAGGTTCTTGGCGGCTTTGACTACTTTGTGCTGTGGGCCAGCCTCGGAGTGGGGCTGCTGGTCTTCTCTGCCGGCTCGCTCCTCTCTGCCGCGAGCTTTGCAGACGCGATACTCGCCATCATTGTCGGGTCGGCCGCCGGCTCGCTTCTCCTCGCGCTGGCCGGCAAGATAGGGAGCGACCACGGGGCGCCGTCCATCGTAACGATGAGGCCTGCGTTTGGCATCCGGGGCTCGTACCTGCCTTCGGTGCTGAACATCATGCAGCTGATCGGGTGGACGACGTTTGAGATCATGATAATGGCAAAGGCAGCTGAAATGCTTGCCGGAAGCGTCCTGCCATACCATTTCTGGGTCGCCATATTTGCCGTGCTTGTCGCCCTTCTTGCAATATCCGGCCCGCTCAACGTCATAAGAAAGTGGATCGGCAAGTTCGCCGTGTGGATAGCGTTCGGGACTTCTGCCATAATCATCGTGAATCTGATAAACTCGGTTGACATCGGGGCGCTCATTGCGTCGCCGGGGCAGGGGATGCCCTTCTTTTCGGCGCTCGATCTCGTGATAGCGATGCCGATATCCTGGATAGCGCTTGCAGCCGACTACAACAGGTTCGCAAGGAAAAGCAGGAGCGCGGTCTGGGGGACGTTCATCGGCTTTACGATAACAAACATCCTGTTCTACTTTGGAGGCGTGCTGCTCGGGACGTTTGACGTCATTGCAATAGTGGTGGCGATACAGGCCATGTTCTTTGGGTTTTTGATGCTGCTCCTGCTGGTGGACGAGGCCGACAACGCCTTTGCCGACGTCTACTCTGCGGCAGTGTCGGCGCAGAACATATTTTCGCACCTGAGCCAGAAGCACCTGGTAATCGGGATGACTGCGGTCAGCGCCATCCTTGCGTCGGTGATCTCTATACAGCAGTACGAAGTTTTCCTGCTCTTGATAGGGGCGATATTCGTCCCGCTGTTCGGGGTGGTCCTGACCGACTATTACATCGTAAAAAGACAAAAGTACACGCAAGAAATGATGTACGTGCGCCAGAACAGACTCGGCATCGGAGTGCCGGCGGTAATCGCGTGGGCCCTTGGAGCCCTGATAAACTACATGCTGTCGCCACTGTCGCCGATCTATATCCCGCAGCTGCCGGCAATAGGCGCGGCTATCCCGAGCCTTGCGGCTGCATCACTCATCTACCTTGCATTAGTGCGGCTGCAGCCACAGAAAAAGGCAGTTGCTAGCCCAGAAAATTAACCAGGTGGAAAAGCGCGGCTATGGCAACGGCGCCGACCGGCGCAGTCCTGAGCAGCAACGCCGACAACGCCATTATCTCAGAGCCTGGGCAGGTAGAACAGGAAGAATGCTGCGCCTATGCTGGCCATCGCGGCGGCCTTGATCTGGATGTACAGGACGATCCGAGACATGCACTTCTCAAGCGCTCATGGCAATATACGTGAGAGTCTGTATGCCTTTACTACAGACAAAGCATCAAGAAGCGATACGGAACCGCCTCAAGCGCACTTCAAACCAAATACATCATAATTCACAAATACGACCTGCCCTGCATATTTGAGAGTAATGGTAAGCTGCAAGAGCTGCAACAGGCTGTCTTTGAGCCTGATAGAGTTCAATTCCGTGGCGCTCTGCCCCGCCTGTTTTGACCGGGAAATCAGGAGGCTGTCAGCTACTATCGTTGGACCCTGACTCCTTCCGGCGGATGCGAACTGGCACGCAACAAGCAGGAATTTAATTTATAAATAGCGAGAATTGATTGGCTGTTGCTGAAAATATGAGGCTACTCGAATATCAGGGAAAGGAGCTTTTTGACCAGTACGGAATCAGGATACCGAGGTCGCACCTTGCCAACACCGTAGAGGAGGCAAGGCAGGGCGGCAAGAAACTCGGCTATCCGCTGGTGCTAAAGTCGCAGCTGACTGTCGGCGGCAGGGGCAAGGCCGGGGCCATTGTAAAGTGCAAGAGCGAAGCCGAGATGGAGCCCAAGTTCAACGAGCTCTTGCACAAGGAAGTCAAGGGCGAGCTCCCGCGGGGCATACTGCTCGAAGAGATGGCCGACATCAAGAAAGAGCTCTACCTTTCGCTTTTCCTGAACCGTAGCAAGCGCTGCTACTCTTTGATCTCCTCCGCCGAGGGCGGCGTGGAAATTGAAAGCGCCGGCAACAAGGTGGTAGTCGACATCCCGATCGACGGCCTGAACCCGCAGACCGCGGAAGACACGGCGGCAAAGCTGGGCCTGAGCGTCCGGACCGTGGTGTCGTTTGTAGACTTTACGACAAAGCTGTCAAGGCTGATAGGCGAAAAGGAGGCCGAGCTGGCAGAGATAAACCCGGTCGCGATCCTGGGCGACGGCTCGCTCATGGCGCTTGACGCAAAGGTGATAATCGACGACAATGCGATGTTCCGCCACCCCGAGCTGAAAAAGTACGAGCATGTCTCGGAACTTGAAAAGCAGGCGGAGGTCAGCGGCTTTTCGCTCGTCGAGCTGGACGGCAACATTGCGATAATCGGCAACGGCGCGGGGCTGGTGATGTCTACGCTCGACATGGTCTCTGACGCGGGCGGCAGGGCCGGCGCGTTCCTGGACTTTGGAGGGAGGGCGACTACTGAAACCATCTACGAGGCGCTGCAGGTGATAAGCAAGATAAAGCGAGTCGACGCCATACTCGTGAACCTCTTTGGCGGGATCGTCAGGACCAACCTCGTCGCGCAGGCGATACTGGACGCGTACAAGAACGACCTGATAGCAGTCCCGGTATTTGCGAGGATCTCCGGCGCCGAATCTGAAAAAGCGAAGGCTATGCTCAACGGGAGCAGGGCGAAGCTCTACAACACAGTCGAAGAGGCGATACAGGCTGCAGTCGCGGCAGTAAACAAGTGATCAAAATGGCAACAATTGAAAGGACGTTCAACATCTTTGACATTCTCGTCGGGAGCAAGGGCGACAAGGACTTTGGCAAAAAGCCGGTGGTGATACAGGGCATAACCGGCAGCTACGGCTCGACGCACACGCGCCTGATGAAAGAGTACGGCACAAACATTGCCGCGGGAGTCACGCCGGGCAAGGGCGGCCAGAACTTTGAAGGCACGCCCGTGTACGACACGATGGCAGACGCTGTCAGGGCCACCGGCGCGCAGATATCCGGGATATTTGTCCCGGCGCCGTTCTTTTTGAAGGCGGCCATCGAAGCGCTCGACAGCGGCATAAAGCTGCTGGCCGCGATACCCGAGCACGTCCCGATCAGGGACTCGATAAAGGTTCTCGAATACGCCAAGAAAAAGGGCGCAAGGATGGTGGGCCCGAACACCCCCGGCGTGATCGTGCCGGAAGTTATGAAGGTGGGCATCATGCCGGCACAGCCATTCAAGGCAGGCAGCACCGTCGTGTTCTCGCGCAGCGGGACCCTGATGTACGAGGTCTCCTACAACCTCACAAACAGGGGCTACGGCCAGAGGCTGGGCCTCGGGATCGGGGGCGACCCCATAAACGGGACGAACCTCATAGAGGCGTTTGACCTTATTAGGGACAGGGGCGACGTCGACTCGGTCGTCGTCGTGGGCGAGATAGGCGGAGACGCGGAGGAGCAGCTGGCAGAATACATCATACGGACTTTGTTTGACAAGCCGGTCATCGCCTACATTGCGGGCAGGGCGGCGCCGAAGGAAAAGAGGATGGGCCACGCCGGCGCAATAGTGTACGGCAACTATGGCTCTGCAGAATCAAAGGTCGCCAACTATGCAAGGGCCGGCGTGCCGGTGGCAAAGCGCCCTGGCGAAGTGCCGGATCTTTTGGCGAAAAAGCTGAGAAGATAAAGCACGCAACTATGCTTGTCCGGGGTATCTCGCGCAGGTAAAGCAGGCCCCTCACAAGGTCCCTGGCTATTTCCGGGGTCTGGCTGCCAGTCATGAGAAAGTCCTCGTCAACGCCTAGGGACCGCAGCTCGGCGATGTCCCACGTGTCGCCCGCCCTACAGGCGGCATAGATACGTATTAAAAATTGCAGCCACATTATCAGGCATTGTCGTCTGAACTGCGCTTTTGCGACCGGTGCATGGCAAAAACGCGACACGAAATAACCGAAGACCCGGAAGTCATATACACCTACAAGCGCAGGAGGCTTTACCGCTGCAAGGAATGCGGCCACAAGAGCTACAGGCGGGGGCTGCGCCCAAGCGCAGAGTCGGTCTACTAGAACATGGACGATCCAATTCCAGAAGCAATAATCCGTCTAAAGGGCGAGTTTATGCGCGGCTACAGAGGGCGGAGCCTGCTCTGCGAAGTAGTGCCGCTGTCGCATTTCGCGTCTACCCCGATCGACGACGATACACTCAAGTCGCTGCACAGGTTTGCAGCCGCCAACCCGATCTACGTCAGATCGTACGATCTGGAAATTTCCGGCGTGGTGTGCAGGGTTTACGAAGGCGACATCACAAGCTACTGGCTGGGCAGCAAAAAGCACGACACGAGCTACCAGCCCTTCTACCCGACTTGGATGCTGTCGGCCTTTGCGCTCGCGCACGGGGCAAAGTCGCTCGGCTTTAAGGAGCTGGTCGACGTGGGGTCCGGCGACGGCAGAATAGCGTACTGCGGCAGGCTGCTCGGGATGGAGTCGCACGGAATAGAGATCGACTACGACCTTGTGCAACTGCAAAACTCGATATCCGAAGCGACCGGCGTCAGGTACAACGCGGTGAACGTGGACGCGACGCGCTTTGACTACCGCGTCCTGAACCTGTCAAGGCCAATGTTCTTTATCTCGGGGCTTCCAGAGATGGGCGAAATGCTTGCAAACAGTGTCATAGGGCAGGTCGAGTCGATCAAAGAGCTCGGCAGCAGCGCCGGCTTTAACTTCATGGGTAGCCACGTCATGAAGGCGCACACAAGGGACAGGACCGGCTGGGGGTGGGGCGGAGTCATCGCAAGCCATGGCTTGGAGCTTGCAGGCACGGTCACGCTGCCGACGCTGTGGACCGCGGACCAGCCAGTAGACACGGCGTACGTGTATACAAGGTTCAAGCAGCAGGCTCAGGCCTCTTCGACACGGAAATGACAGGCGCCCGCTCCAAAAACTTGATGTCAAAGACTCTTGCCGCGATCTGCTGGAATTTCTTGATGTAATTTGCAGTCGAGTACTGGTGGGTCAGGCGGCTCATCTGGGCCCGCTCGGACGCAGGCGCGCCAAGCGCGGCCGCCACCGCTTCCACCCCCTGGCCGAAGGTGTGGAACTGGTATTTTGCAGGGACAAACTCTGTGTGCCCGCCGATGTCCGGGACTACTGGGATGATCCCCGCGCTCATTGCCTCGACAGTCGATATCCCAAAGGGCTCGCCGGGCAGGGGGTGGACGTAGACCTTTGACCTGCGCATAAGGTCGATCAGCCTGTCGAACCTGGCGTTTGCCTCGAACATGACAAAATCATCAAGGCCGTAGTGCCTCACAAGGTGGCGCAGGTAGTTGAAGTAGCCGGCGCCGTCCGGCGACATGTTGCCGACGATGTTCATGCGGCTGCCAAGGTCGTTCTGCCTGAGCAGCCTGGCAAGGCGGATGGCGTTCTCTATTTTCTTGCTTGGATGAAAGCGCGAAATCACCAGGATAGAGTCGTCTCTGCACTCCGACGACAGGGCGCTCCTGAACGCGTCAGTGTCTACTGGCGGGTGGAGGACTGTAGAGTCCACGCCAAACGTCTTGAATATCGCCCTGCGGCTGAATTCAGAATTTGTAAGCACCGTGGAGTTTTTCATCATTTTGCCGTAGGCGCTCCTTGCTGCTTCCGCGTGCGTGCCGCGGCATTCTGGAACCGTGCTTGAGAGGCACATGTTCTGGAGGACACCGGCATAATCCGGGTCGCCGCAGTCCATCAGGTGGCCGGCTATGGGGTAGTGGCAGTAGGTGATGGCATTATTTCTCGTAAAACTCCGCCGAAAGAACGGCAGCATGTCGCCGTGCGTGTTTATCGTAAAGCCGGGGCTGCCTTCATGCTCTTGGAACAGGCTGAGCGTCCGGATCCTCTTCACGTCGCGGTCAATGCTCGTGCCATACGCGTCGCGTATCAGGGCCATGTCGGGCTTTTCAACGGTGGCAAGCTCGACTTCGGCTCCCATCGCGGAAAGCGCCTTTATCGTCGCGATGGAAAGGCGCTCGCCTCCGCCTCGAGCATTCAGGCTAGTGTGAACAACGCTTGCAATCAAACCAACAGATGAGCGCAATATTGCAAATTAACCGCTATCCAAGTTAGTTCCTGCACAAGATTGCGAAGAGTGGGCGGTAAGAAAATTACCTAAGACACATTGCTCGGTTCAATGTTGAATGGCTGACATACGTGTCAATCGCGCGTGGGCTCTGCCTGCCCCGAGGGCGACGACGATTTCATCCTGCGCGTCTTCAGGTACGACAGGCCCAGGGAAACTCCGAGGATTGACATTATCACTGCAAGCGACAGCTCTATCTCTATATGGTAGAACTCTGATATCACCATCTTGAAGCCTATGAAGAACAGCAGCGCCGTCAGCGCCGGCTTTAGGTAGTAGAACTTTTCCATCGAGCCTGCTAGGAGGAAATAGAGGCTCCTCAATCCAAAGATGGCAAACACGTTTGATGTTATGACGATGAACGGGTCGGACGTCACGGCCAGGACAGCCGGTATGGAATCAAGGGCAAAAACGAGGTCGGTCATTTCAATCATGACAAGCGCGACAAGCAGCGGGGTGGCATAAAGCACGCCGGTGGCCGCCCGCATCAGGAACTTGTCGGTCTTGAGCTCTACGTTGACTGGCATGATCTTTTTGAGCAGCTTTACCGCAATGTTCTTTTCAACTTCGATCTTTTTCTCTTTCTTTTGCACAAGCATCCTGATTGCCGTAAATATCAAAAAGGCGCCAAACAGGTAAATCATCCAGTGGAAAGTTTCGAGCAAAGAAACGCCTGCTATGATCAAGGGGATCCTCATGGCTATCGCGCTGATTATGCCGATGGAAAGCACCCTGTGCTGGTATTTGTGGGGTATCGCCAGGGAGTTAAAGATGAGCAGGAAGACAAACATGTTGTCGACGCTGAGCGTTTTTTCCAGCGTATAGCCTGTGATGTATTCCAGCATCTTGTCATAGCTGATTACAAAGTAAATGACTACTGAAAACATCAGGCCAAGGGATATCCAGACGATGGTCCAGGCAAGCGCTTGATTAAACGGCTGGGGCTTTTTTTCTTCTGCCTGCAGGGCTGCCTTTTCTTTACCTCTTTTCATGAGTTTTTTTATTCCGCTGATGGCGCCGAGGTCGATGGCCAGCGCTATTCCAATGATAAGGCCAAAGAGCGTCCACAGCATAATCTGCTCTTGAGCGGTAAAGAACTCGACACTCAACTTTCTTTTTCTTTGGTCGCGGGGTTTAACGTATCATAAATATCTAGTGGGAAAAGACACACAGCACAAGCTGGCTTGCATATTCAGATCGAGCTTGACCACTGGACGACGACCGAGCTGTCGTTCTTGTACGACTCCTTGGTCACTTCCTTGAGCTCCTGCTCGAGCTTCGACCTGCGCGACTCGTGGGAAGAGGTCGACGCGTGCTGCTTTGCCTGGCTAGTATTTACCGTGACTTCACAAATGTTGCACCTCAACTGCTCGTCTCCCATACGACACATATGGCTCGCTGGAAATATAAAAACAGTGTGCGACTGTCTGCGCCTGGCAGCGACGATAAAAACATTCAAAAGCAACTGGTAGCTAAGTGAGCACTCGTCTGCTGGAGTGATGCATAGTGACCTCGTCGAAAAAAGAACTGAAAGAGAAGGAAAACCAGGAACGCCTTGCACGCGCCATCGAAACCCTTGATTCTATAACAAAGAACAACGACATCCAGAAGAGCATCCGCAACATGATAAAGGAAGTGCTCCTTGCGCTCAGGGACGAAAAGGGCGGCAGCATGTCCGTGAGGGCTGCCAACGCGATCAGCCTGCTTGACAACGCGACACAGAGCCCGCAGATGCAGTCGCACATTCGCACGATGCTCTGGCAGGTAGTGTCGACCCTCGAAAGCATAAGGGAAAGTTAATTCTCAAGCAGCCCACAAAAGGGGTATAAAAGAACTAACCGCTGGACTGGCAACGCGACCCCACCCTGCCTGCAAGGTGCGCGGTCAGTTCCTTCAAGCAAGATGGATGGCGGGTACAACTGCTTCTCAACATGCTACACTAGAAACGCGCGCGCACCCATGATCATCGTATGTCCCTTACCGGCTTTACAGGCGGAGGCAGCTTCTCCAGCTTATGGGTAGGGTTGGCAAGGTAATGCCTGGAAGCGCCTTCTCCGCTCAGCACAATATTGCAGTGGACGCATCTGTATCTTATTGCCATGATTGTACGCGCAATTGGTATAGCATGCACATGGCTAAAAACGCTATGGAAATAGTGCTATGGAAAACTATCGCAGGCGCACTATTTCCCTGTTGTCCGGGACTCCTGACCTTATCTTGAGGCGCGAATAGATGGCGCTTGCCACGTTTTCCGACTTGCTCTTTTCGCCGTGGTTGACCAGCACACGCTTTGGCTTGACCCTCGACACAAAGTTCAGTATCTGGTTAAAGTCGCTGTGGCCCGAGAAGCCGTCTATCTTTTGGGTCTGGCAGCGCACGGGCACCACCTTGACCCTGCCGGTCTTGTCCATCATGCTGACTTCGGACATCGCCCCATCGAGGACGCGCCTGCCGAGAGTGCCGTTGATCTGGTAGGAGACGAACATGATCTTGTTATTTGGGTTTGGCGCGAGCTCTTTGAAGTACTCTACGGACGGGCCGCCTTCGAGCATGCCTGAGGTGGCCATCACTATCGCCGGGTTTTCGTCGTTGAGCACATCTTCGCGCTTGCCGCCGCTGATCACCGTGAAATATTCTGACTGGAAGGGGTTGATGCCCTGCGACACCGACTTGCGCACGTCGGCGCCGAGGTAGTGGGCGTACGACATGTGGATGGCGCTCGCTTCCGAGATCATGCCCTCGATGTATATCGGCGACTCGACGAGCCTGCCCTCACTCATCTCCTTTGCCATGACGAGCATTATCTCCTGGGCCCTGCCGACCGCTGGGACCGGGATCAGCACCTTGCCCCCTTCAGTCAGCGTCTTGTTTATCGACTCTGTGAAGCTGCGGTACACGACCTGCTGGTCCGGCATGACGTCGGTGGTGTTGCCGTAAGTACTTTCGGTGATGAGCGTCTCGACCCGCGGGTACATCGACACCGCGCTGTCCAGCAGCTGGGTCCTTGCAAACTTGTAGTCGCCAGAGTACAGGATGTTGTGCGCGCCAGAAATATTCAGGTGCACAGTGGCGCTGCCCATGATGTGTCCTGCGTTGTTGAGCGTGATCGTGATGTCCGGCGAAATGTCAGTCGGCTTGCCGTACGGGAGCGTGATGCAGCGCTTGATGACCTCGTTGACGTCCCTCGCCTCGTACGGCAGGTACGTGCCGTTGCTGTGCGCTATCTTGACCGAGTCCATCTGGAGCAGGGTCATCAGCGGCAGGGTGGGCTCGGTGCAGTAGACGGGGCCCTTGTAGCCGTACTTGAAGAGCGCCGGCAGGAACCCCTGGTGGTCGATGTGTGCGTGGCCTATCACTACCGCGTCCAGGTCGTCAAGGTCAAAGTTGAGCCAGTCGATCCGCGGGTACGCGTCAAGGCCCGACATCTCGCCGGGGTTTATCCCGCAGTCGAGCATGACCTTGCTCTCCGGGGTGACTACGATAAAGCAGGACCTTCCCACCTGCTTGACGCCGCCCAGGCAAAAGAGCATCACCTCTTCCTTGTTCGTGGACCAGGGCTGCGGCCTTGAATAGGCCGGCTCGCCCGTTGCGGCCTGCTGGTGCGCACCGCCGTTCCCGTTTCCGACAACGAGCGATCCCCTAAAGACGCGCTTGCCCAGCTTTTGCAAAAAGTCTGCCCTTTCCTTTGCCGACCCCTTGAGCGTCGAGTGGATGATGTTGATGCTGGTGGACGGTATGTGAGGCGAGCGCCGGGTGTGGGCGATCCAGCCGGTCGACTGCGCGATCTGAACTATCATGCCCGGGTCGATTGCCTCCGGCCTGCTTACTTCGAGCACCACTTCGCCCGTCGCGTCGTCACAAAAC
Source organism: Nitrososphaera sp. (assembly GCA_035760305.1). Classification (GTDB taxonomy): domain Archaea; phylum Thermoproteota; class Nitrososphaeria; order Nitrososphaerales; family Nitrososphaeraceae; genus Nitrososphaera. Next base: position 17,719 of record DASTTF010000061.1, on the reverse strand, counting down.
ACCGCCGATACAGAAACGTCCTTTGGCAGCAGCTTTGCCACCGCCTGCCTTGTCTGGTCCTCTGGCAGCCTGACCGACGGGTCGGTGCGTATGATGAACCTCTTTTTCAGAGTCTTTGACAGCGACGACAGGTAATACGTAAGCTCGGTGAGCGCGAACTTGGCGTTCTTTGTGTAAAGCGCAATGTTGGGGCCTTCAAACCTCACCAGGGTTATATGCGAGTCTGGCGGGATGGACTTTAGTATCAGCCTGCCTACCGCTTCCTCGCTTTCGGTGGTGACCTTTGTCACCGGGGCGTCGACATCGGCAGGCCTGGGCTTTCTCTGAGGCGCCGCCTGCTCGTGAGCTATAATTTCGCCAGCCTTCTCGTTCTTTTCCAATTCTCCCATTGCTGTTCGTCCGGCTATACCACCAAAGTGCTATGCCTCGTGGCTACAATAAACGGATAAGGCACAAACCGGTAATAAGCCAAAATTATATCCGCAATTCCATTATAAAAGGATTGTCAGAACCTCAGAACGGCACGTAAGGCAGCGTCAGCGCCGCCGCCACTATCGCGGCCATGGCAAGCGTCATGAGCATGCTTGCGTTCTTGGCCATGACCTTTGATTTCACCCTTTTCTCTATCAGGCTGCCGTAGAGCTGGCCGCCGTCCAGGGGGCCGATCGGAAGCGCGTTGAATATGCCGACGTTAAAGTTGATGAACCACAGCCAGAACAGCAGGTTGGCAACAGGGGCGTACGCGACGCCCAGCGCGCTGGATTCGTACCTGGGGGCCATCAGGTCAGAGTAGGGGACCGCGCCCTGCTGCATCGTTGGCGGCAGCAAAAGCGCCAGCGGGTTTGTGCCAAACGCGCTTTTGTACCTGTCAAGCACTGCCTGCGGGTCTGCGAGCGGGGTGACAGTCACGCCGAGGATGCCCTGTCCCAGCTCTACAGACGCAGGCAGCGTGGCCTGCCGCGTTACCGTTTCGCCGGCCGCGTTGATCCAGGTAACATCTAAAGTATTGCCAAGGTTTGTGCTCAGCTGGCTGCCCAGCTCTTCGATCGTCCTGATCTCCTGCCCTCCGATGTACTGGATTACGGATTCAGGTTCCATCCCGATCGACTCGGCAAGGGACCCGGAATTGACGGTGACTGCCATCACGCCAAACTGAGGGGCGTTCGGGTCTGGCGGAAGCGGCGTTAGCGTTGAAACTATAAGGAATAGCCCTAGCAAGGAAGCGCCTGCCAGTATCATGTTGTTGAGCGGGCCGGCCGTCAGGACTGCGCTCTTTTGCTTGAGGGTCACTTTGTTCAGCTCGTCCCTTTCAATGTTGACAAACGCCCCTATCGGAAGCCCCAGGAACAGCACTAGGCCTGTCGAGTCGACCCTGATGTTGTAGACGCGGGCGACAATGCCGTGCCCTGCTTCGTGTATTATGATCGTGATGACAAGCGCTGCCCAGCCGTACGTTATCGGCAAATATGGATTAAGGCCGGGGATGAGCAGGTTCGCTGTGGGGCCGACGCTGGCCACGGCGCCCCTTGCGCCCGCGTTGGACAAGATTATCATGAGCGAGCCTATTATCAAGAATATCGCGAGCGCGGTTATCGCCGGCATGAGGTACGTGTTAAAGTCGGCGTAGAACTTTGCGGCGCGCCACTTGGCGACCCTGTCAAAGAATTCAAGGCCAAAAGGCGTGTGGATAAGTATCAGGGGGAGTTTTACTTCGGCGCGCACCCTGTTGCTCTTTTCCTGTCCCAAGCGAATAGTATTACGCGTCCTGTCTATTTAAATCAAAGCGTTCTCTAGACGCCGCTGCTTTCTGTCTTTTGTATCTCGATGTAGACCTTGTCGCCGACCTTGATGCCCATGTCCTGGTACTCCCTCATGCTGAGCTTTATCGTGGGGGACTCTGTTGCCATGCCTCCGATGCCCGGAAAGCTAGCCATTACCTTGGGCATGTTCTTCATGAGGTCCTCTATTGAATTGAATGTCGCGGCGCCCTGGCCAAACGGGTTCGTGCTGGGCTTGTCAGGCTTGTACTCTTTTGGGTCGTTGAACGTGACATAGACATAGGGGCTCCCGTCCTGCGACGCTTCGATCCTGGCGACTATGAATTCTCTTCTCATTGTCGCAATACCTTGCACGGAGGGACTTATTTGCATATCTAAAACTGCTGGACGGCCCTGCGCAATGGGTCTGGCTTTTCGGAAGGGCGGTTTACGACACTGCATGGCAGCATTTGCGATAAAAAGGTCGTCGATGATTGGTCTACCATCCGGCTCTAGTGCAAAACCTCACAACCGTGTCAACAACATTTTTCCTCCAACGACAAATACCGAACTCCGCTCATTGCAGCCATGCTGGCGGGCCAGCTCCATTTGCACCAGTGCCCAAAATGCGGGGTGGTATACGACTGCGGCCGCGAGGGCTGCATGAGGTTCCAGAAGGGGTGCGACAGGTGCCCGTTCCCGCTCGCCTAGCAGAAAGTCTACATTAGAGGCTTGCACATTGGCTTTCGTGCTTGCCATAGAGGCCGCCGGCGTCACCAAAATATACAAGGGTGCACGCCAGGCCGCGCTGTCTGACGTTTCGCTCAAGGTAGAGGCAGGCAGGGTCTTTACTCTGCTGGGCCGGAACGGGGCCGGCAAGACGACCTTTGTGCGCATGTGCGCGACCCAGCTGACGCCGACTGCCGGCAGCATCAGCGTGCTTGGCCACGACGTCATAAGGGGGGCAAAGCAGATCCGCGACCTCATTTCCATCGTGCCGCAGGAGGGCCGGCCGCTCAGGGCGCTGACGTCTTGGGACCACGTCTACAACTGGCTCCAGATAAGGGGCGAGGGCAAGCAGGCTGCCAAAGAAAAGACGGAGAAAATTCTCCGCAAGCTAGAACTGTACGAAGCCCGAGACAGGCCGGCGATGAACCTGTCGGGCGGCATGAAGCAAAAGATCCTGGTCGCGATGGCGATGGCTACCGACGCGCAACTCTTGTTTCTGGACGAGCCGACGATAGGGCTTGACCCGGTGTCGAGGAGGCAGGTCTGGTCGGCGATAAAGGACTGGAAGTCCAAGGGCGGATCGATACTGCTGACGACGCACTACATGGACGAGGCCGAGATACTGTCAGACTATATCGTCATCATCGACAGGGGCGCGGTGATCGCGCAGGGCACGATACAGGAGCTGCGCAGGGTGATACCGCAGAACATCAGGGTCGACGTTGCGCGCGACGGCCTTGACATCGATGCGCTAAAGCCGTACGGCTCCGTTGTCGACACCGGCGCCGGGACTCTGCGAGTGTTCACGTTCGAGTCGGCGGCGCGCGAGCTGTCCGAGCTCGCGCTGCGCAAGAACGCCGCGTTCACCGTTTCGCCTGTAACTCTCGACGACGTGTTCGTCTACCTCGTAGGAGGCGGCATTGGAGATGACCAGAATGGCAGAAACTAGCATGCTGCCCGTGAGGCAGGCGTTCCTCATAGCGTACATGACAGGAGTATTATGGCTTAGGAGGAACCCGACGTCGTTGATATTCACGGCGATCAGCCCGTTCTCGCTCCTCTTCGTGCTTTTTGTCATCAGCGGCGGCGCGTACGTCCACCTCGCGGTCGCAGGCAGCCTCGTGATGGCGCTCGTTGGCTATGGCCTTGCGCTCGGGCAGGACATCTCGTTCTACAAGACCGAGTACAAGGTGCAGGACGTTTTCGTCGCGTCGCCCGTGTCGCCACTGACCTACATGATGGGCCTTGCGCTGTCAGAACTGCTCTTTGGGCTGCCAGCGCTGATCGCGCTTGCATCGCTTGTCCTGCTCTTTGGAGGATCAATATTCGACATCCCGCTCTTGGTGGCGACTGTACTGCTGGTCTGGGGATCAATGTCTGCGATGGGCTTCTTCCTTTCGTCGCACATGCTCCACATGCGCAACGCGACGCAGGTGATCTCATTTGTGAACGTCATACTTGCGGTCCTGCCGCCAGTGTTCTATTCGATAGACCGCGTGCCGCCGGAGCTGTGGCCGCTTGCCTATGCGGTGCCGACGACGCATGCGTCGCTGATGCTGCAGCAGATAATGGGGCTGCCGACGCCGGCGGACTGGTCGCTCGGCTTTGGCTTTGCTGTGCAGGTCGCGTACCTGGTGGGGTTTGTCGTGCTGGCAAAGACAAAGGCGATATGGCGAGAGAGCTAGCCTATTCCCACGGGAACACGATCCACCTGCTGTGGTCGAGCACCTTTGCCGTTATCCCGTGGCTCTTGTACCTGCTCATGCAGAAGCAAAAGTCGCAAATAACACCCTGCAACGCGCCTGCAGCCTTGCGATATGTGTCGCCAGTGTCGTAAATGTCGTCGATCACGAGATACCGCTTGCTGGCGCCAAGGACCGGCATCTCTGACTTGACCACTGTCTTGTCTCGCACCGGCACGAGCTGGACGGCGTCGAAATTGAGCTCGCGGGACAGGAGCCTTGCGGGAACGATGCCGCCCTTTGTGATTCCGAGGATGCAGTCATATCTTGCGCCGGATTTCCTGACCTGGGCGGCGACCTTTTTCACGAGCTGCTCGATTTCCTGCCAGCTGCAGAGCTGCTAGCCCTCGATCTCCTGCATGCCCTGCTGAGAGATCGGTTGAATTCTTAAAGATATGGGTAAGATCACACGCGCTTCCTAAATCCACTCTGCCATCTGCTTCTTGTCATGACATAAAACCCAAGTGCGACCAGTCCGAAAAGCGCCGCTGTAAACACGTTGTAGTTCAAGAACAGGTCATTAACGCTGACGCGTCCGGCAGATTCTGCAAAGTGGCCGTAGGCAGCCGAGAACATGAACGGTACCAGCAACAAGCCTGCAATAGCGGCGGCCGCCCTTTGCACGTATTTACTGTAGATACCGGGTATATTTGTCGAGAGGCAACCAGCATACGCTACTAGAATAAAGTGGAGGTCACGGTGGGATTTGGACCCACGACCTGCTGATCTCTTGACAGAAGTTTACAAGTCAGCCGCTCTGGCCAGGCTGAGCTACGTGACCTCGTGCGCTCTAATGATGATGCGTTTTATTAAGTAAACGGCGTTTTCGCAAAAGTTAATCTACGGCTCATGCCATAGTTGCCAGCGTTGGCGCAAACGATGAACCGCAGGCGTGACAACCTCAAGCTGCTTGCCTACATGACAGGGGCCGCGGTGTTCTTTGGAGTCACGCTCTTTATCTCGTTCTTTGTAGTGATAGTGGCGATAAACAACATGGACATACCCGGCGACGTAGCGCCAAACATGTTCATGCTTGGGCTCGTGCCGCCGTCGATTGGGACGTTCCTGCTGTTCACCAAAGTGTTCGGCCGGTTCATGTAAAGAATGTATTTAAATCGCATGAATCTTGGTGAACCTGTGCCAAAGTTCGCAGTGCAGGTAGTGATTGAGAACAAGCCCTACATCAACGACCCGGAAGGCGAGACGATCCACCGCGACCTTGTGGTAAAAGGCGGCTATTCAAACGTCCAGTCAGTCCGGTCGGCCAAGATGCTAAAGATGGTCGTGAATTCAAAATCGGAAAAAGACGCCGAAGCGACCGTGAAAAAGCTGTGCGAAGAACTGCGCATATTCAACCCCATCGTCAGCAACTGCACGGTCAAGGCGGCTGGCAAAGTCTAGTATTCCACTACTTTCATCTTGCCCGGATTGAATGGCTTGGAATCCTTCCACATGTGATCAAAATAGTCAGAGCACCACTCGCAGAATGCCGTGCCTTCGCCCACGAACATGGTGTTCATGTCCACCTCGCCTTTTGTGTTTGGAAACGCAATGGCGGCTTCTCGGTCGTCGGCGATGAAAAGGGCGACGCTAACCTGCTCCACCATCCTTCTTTCGAAAATCCTCTTTGAAATCAATTCGTCGATTCTCGGCATAACGTTTTCCACAACGTTTCTTGGAAATATCGTGTTGTGGCCGACCAGCGCGAATACCTTGACTCCGTGGTTTGCTCTGTCTATGAGTATTTCGCCTTCCTCGGGCCAGGCCTGGGAAACAATTATTTTTAGTGATCTTGTTGACGACGATTGCAGCTTTTTCAAGCTCTGGAAAACGGCCGTCGCGCTGTCCACAGTCTTGCAGTCTTCGAGCGCGCCAATCCTCTGGAGAAACTTGTCAGGGAGGACATCAACAAGACTGTGATCTTCAAACAACTCTCTGTGCTTTTTCATGACCAGCAGGCCCGACACCTGCTTCATCACTAGTCTGCCGTATTCTGTCAAGTAGAACGTGCCGTCCGACCTTTTTACAAGGCCTTCCTGCGCGAGCCTGTTGAGGTTCCGATGCACGTCCTGAACGGTGATGTCAAGCTCTCTTGATAGGGAACTCAGCTTTGCCGGCTTTTTGCTCAGCGAAGCCAGTATGGAAAACCTCGTCTCGCTGGCCAGTTCCATGAACAACTCGGAGGCCAGAGAATAATCGTCAGAGCCTTCCTCCACACGTAGATATGTCGCAAGTGATAATTAAGATTTTCATTGCTGCCATTTGTTCGTGCTGCGCTTCTCTTTGCCCGCTGTGGGTGCGCCAAGGAAATTCCAGCACGACCAGTGTTTAAACAAGGATTGTGAAAGTTAAACAAACCTGTTAAACCAAGGATATCAGCAGACCGTCAGCATATAGAAGCCATGTCAGAAGTGATAGAAATAAGGGATCAGTTTCTGGAGCTCCAGAAAAAATACCGGCAGTATCTGCCAAAGGTGGATCCTGGACTGATAGACGACCTCCTCCTTCGACAGGTGGAGAATCCAAATGTCGTCCCCATGTACATGGTCGAAGTGTTCACAAGGCCGGGCCTGAACACCGAAGAGGTCCGGAGCTACATAATCAGCAAGACGGGCATGAGCCCCGCCATATATGACAACGGCACCCACTACGTTACGAACCAAAAGTTGACGCTGGAAATGCTCAAGGAGATATCAGACTCGGAAGAAGTCATAGAAGTTGTAGGAGGATTCACCGGCGGCCTTGGAAGCTACGGCGCGTCGCACGAGCACAGGCCGCATGATAACAGGCACGCAAGGATAGCATCGGCACCGTCTTCGCGCGTCCCGAAAACAGAAGTCAAGGCCACGCGAGAAGAACCTTCAACAAGGACTGGAAGCAGCAGGCTCGTGATCTACACCGCGGCAGGAATAATTGGAGCGATAGCGCTGGCAGGCTTTATAATCAGCGGCGGAATCCTGCCCAACACCAACGTCAGCCAGACCCTGCCTGCCGGAACCGAGCCGGGAGTGCTGCACGGGTACGTGGGCGGTCCGGGAGGCCTGCCTGCTGTCGGCGCAACCGTGCTTGCGACGCAGCAAGGAGATGACTTTTTTGCAAGCGGGTTCGTGTCAATAAACGGCCAGTATTCAATCGATCTGCAGCCGGGCAGCTATATAGTATATGTTGCCTATCCTGACGGCACGGACAAGATAGCCACAGTAGATGTGCAAAGGGGAGCTAACCACGAGCTCAACTTTGCGTACTGACCGGATAAATAAGCAGAGAGAGACTGGACAGGAAACATGAAAACAAGAGTAATGTATTATGCGGCCGCTGCGGCGACCGCGATAGCGGGCATTTTGCACCTGACGCTGGCCCCGAACATGCTGAACTTTAACCCAAACAGCGCCATACTCTTTTTTGCGGGCGGCGCTGCACAGGTGTTCTGGGCGATTCCAATGGCAAGGAGGTGGGGAAAGGCGTGGCACGGCATTGGAATCGGCGGCACTGCAGCCCTGATGGCAATCTGGGTAATAACCAGGATGCCGGGCAACCCGATAACCGGCAGGGCGGCGGGGTCAACGAAATGGCGGTGGCAGTCGAAGCGATGCAGGGGATATTCATCGGCCTTGCCGCTGCGATACTCGTGATAGAGTCGCAGATGAAAAGGCTGGACAAAAAGACCGTGTCAGGCTCGGCCTGAGCCTCCTTTTTTTACTTAATGCTTGTCGTCGTGGTCGAGCGTCGCGAGCACGTCGTCGAGGCTGTCCGAGTCGCTCATCGCCCCTTCGAGCAGCAGGGTGGTCCTGAGGTGCTTTGCAAGGTCAGTCACGGTGATTATGCCGACCAGCTTGCCCCCGTCCATTATCGGGAGCCGGCGTATCTTGTGGTTCACCATCCTCTGCACCGCGACTTCGATGGGAGTCTCTGGCTCTGCAGTAGTCAGTATCTTGGACATGATGTCGCCTATCATGACTTCGGCGATCGGACGCTCCTTGGCGCATATCTTTTTGATAAAGTCCCGCTCGCTCACGATCCCGACGGGCTGGCCATCCCTGACTACAAACACAGAGCTGATCCCCTTCTCGGCCATGATCTTTGCAGCCTCTAGCGCCGACTTGTCGTGGTCTATCATGACTATTTGCTTTGTCATGATGTCGCGCACTACGCTGCTTGTCATACCAATTTCCCAGAATCGCCCAAAGATAAAAACAATGCTGTCATGAACTACTGCAACTAAAAGCTGGTGCGGAATTCGCTAATCTGAAGATATTAATACGAGCTCTGAGAAGTTCCACTCGCAGTAATGGCAAAGATTGGCATTGCCGTTTTCCCCGGCAGCAACTGCGACCGCGACGTTCACCACGTTCTAAACAAAGTCATTGGCGTCCAAGCGGACTTTATCTGGCACACCAAGGACCGCATAACCGGCTACGACGCGATGATAATCCCGGGCGGTTTTGCGTTTGGCGACCGGCTGCGCGCCGGCATCATCGCGGCTCACAGCCCGATTGTCCAGGAAGTGAAAAGGATGGCAAAGGACGGCATGCCTGTCATGGGCATCTGCAACGGCTTTCAAATCCTCGTCGAGTCGGGCTTGCTGCCCGGCGCTCTAATGATGAACGACTCGCTCCGCTTTGTGTGCAGGTGGACAGAGGTCGAGGTAAAGAACAACAGGACACCGTTCACCAGCCAGTTCGCGCAGAAGCAGACGTTTGGAATCCCTGTGGCGCATGGCGAGGGCCGCTACATGGCTGATAGCAGGATTCTGAAAGAGCTGAAGAAAAAGAACCAGATAGTATTGCAGTATTCAAACGATGACCCGAACGGATCGTCTGATCTCATTGCGGCGATCTGCAACGAAGATGGCAACGTGATGGGCATGATGCCGCATCCGGAGAGGGCGAGCGAAAGCATACTTGCCGCCGGCGCAAGAAACGACGCAATTACAATTTTCAGATCGCTCATGTCAAACCTGAAGCAAAAGGCGATAGCATAGATGGGCGTCCTGACAAAGCAAGAGCTCGAATACCTCGAAGAGAACCTGAAGAGGAGGGCAAACGAGATCGAGCAGGACATCGTCGGGGCAGAGTGGTCAGAGCACTGCTCGTACAAGTCGTCGAAAAAACTGTTGCGATTATTGCCGACAAAGGGCAAGCGGGTAATAGTCGGGCCCGGCTATGACGCCGGAGTCCTTGACGTTGGCGACGGCTATGTCCTTACCGTCCACATCGAAAGCCACAACCACCCATCAGCCGTAGAGCCCTTTGGCGGCGCGGCGACGGGGGTCGGTGGCGTGATACGCGACATCATGTCGATGGGCACGCGCCCGATTGCCGTCCTTGACGCACTCAGGTTTGCTCCGATAACCGGCAAGAGCAAGGCGGCGGCAAAGTCAAAGTGGCTGTTCAAGAACGTCGTCAAGGGCATAGCCGACTATGGCAACTGCATCGGCATCCCTACCGTCGGGGGCGAGATTGAGTTTGATCCGTCGTTCGAGGACTATTGCCTAGTTGACGTCGCGTCGATAGGCTTTGGCCGCAAGGAGGACATTGTCGCAAACCAGGCCGACGCGGGCGACGTGATCGTGCTTGCGGGCGGGTCGACCGGCCGCGACGGAATACACGGCGCGTCGTTTGCGTCAAAGGCGCTTGAGGCAGAGAACCGATCAGCCGTCCAGATTCCCGACCCCTTCCTTGAAAAGCTGCTGCTTGAAGCCACGATGGAAGCGGTAAAGCAGGACTGCATCAAGGGCATCAAGGATCTCGGCGGCGGAGGGCTTTCATGTTGTTTGTCTGAAACTTCGGACAACCTTGGCAAGGGCTTTGACGTCGAGCTTACAAAGGTTCATGCAAAAGAAAACGGCATGACTCCAAACGAGCTGATGATCTCGGAATCGCAGGAACGCATGCTTTACGTCACCGACAATGCAAGGCTGCCGGCCCTCCAGTCGATCATGGACAAGTACGAAATCCGGCATTGCGTGCTGGGAGTCGTGCAGGAGCACCAAGACTTGGTTGTAAGGCACGGCGGCAAGGTGGTGGCAGAGATGCCGTCGCACCTGGTCGCACACGCGCCGCTTGCCGACAGGGCTGTAAAGCGCCCCGCCTACCTTGACAAATTAAAATCAATAAAGGCTCCGCGTCAGCCGGCAAACCCCGGCAAGATCCTGCTGTCGCTTTTGTCAAACCCGACGATAGCTAGCAAGCGCTGGGTCTACCAGCAGTACGACCACGAAGTCGGGGTGCGCACCGTGGCAAAGCCCGGCACGGGCGACGCGGCCGTTTTGAGGCTTGACAACGGCAAATTCGTCGCGATAAAGCTGGACGGCAACTCGAAGCACTGCTACCTCGACCCGTACCAGGGGACGCTTGGCTGCCTCTCGGAAGGGCGCAGGAACGTCATCTGCGTCGGCGCAGAGCCGGTCGGGGTGGTCGACCACCTGCAGTTTGCAAGCCCCGAAGACCCCGAGATCTACTGGACGTTCACGCAGGCGATAAACGCGATCGTAGACTATTGCAAGTTCATGGACGTGCCGGTTGTCGGTGGCAAGGTGAGCTTTTACAATGAAACCGCCAAGGGCCCGATCAAGCCGTCGCCTGTCATGGGCACGCTCGGCCTTGTCGAAAGTGCGCAGCACATCACCGGCCCAGCGCTGTCCGCAGGCGATGCGATCTTTATCGTTGGAAACACCGTCCCTGAAATGGGCGGCTCTGAATACTATGAATACGTCCACGGCATAACCGGCGGGCCGGTGCCAAGGGTTGACCTGCAGGTAGATAGGCAGAATGGTGGCGCCGTGCTGGGCCTGATAAAAAGCGGCGTCGCGACATGCGCGCACGACTGCGCCAAGGGTGGCCTTGCAGTGGCGCTTGCAGAAATGGCGATCGCCGGCTCTACAGGGTTCAAGATCAATCTTGACGCAGTTCCAAATTCCTGCAAGAGGATCGACGACCTCTTGTTCTCAGAGTCGCATTCCAGATACATCATTGGAACAAAAGATCCGGAAAAGACCCGCATGGCGCTGTCGGCGGCAGGCGTGACCTTTGCAGAGATCGGGAGCGCCGCAGGCACGATAGAGTTCGCCAAGGGCAAGAAAAAGGTGATCAAGCTGGCGCTGAAGCAGCTGCAGGCAAGCTTTGACTCGCTTGGAAAAGTGATGCAATGAAGATATGTTTTTTAAAGCATCGCGCCAAGCTTAGTATATCTTGGGGTGGCAGCGTTGGTTCATGAGAACTGCGGTGTAGTGGGCATATTTTCGCTTGACGGGCACAACGTCATACCATTCGTAATAGACTCGCTACGCGCCCTCCAGCACAGGGGGCAGGAGGCGTGGGGCATCGCGGTCCCCGGCAAGACTCCGTTCCGGAGGCTCGGCCTCATATCTGCGTCTGCACACGAGTTCCAGGCCGTGGTCAAGAAATACAAATCCAGCGCGACCATCGGCCACGTCCGGTATTCCACGCTTGGCAAGAGCACGCTTGAAAACGCCCAGCCGCTCAAGGTTAAGGACCTGTGCGTCGCCCACAACGGCACAATTGCCAACGTCGAAGAACTGTCTGGCATGGTAGGCGGCTGCACTTTTACCCCGCAGACAATGAGCGACACTCTGGTTGCAGCCCAGCGCCTTGTCATGCACCTTGCAGACAAGGATGACATGGCGGAGGCGATGCACATACTAAAGGGGGAGATGGTCGGCTCGTTCTGCTTTACGTTTCTGACAGACGAGGGCTCTGTCTACGCGGCAAGGGACCCGCGGGGCTTCCGCCCGCTTGTCCTCGGGCACCACAGGGAGACCAACACCTACATGGTTGCGTCAGAGTCGTGCGCGCTGGCCGCCGTGGGCGCGCAGCTGGTGCGCGACGTGGAGCCGGGCGAGCTGGTAAAGATGAGCAAGGGCGGCATCGGCTCGCAGCAGTTTGCAAACGAAAAGCCGCACGCCCACTGCGCCTTTGAATACACCTATTTTGCACATCCTTCGAGCATAATGGAGGGCATCAACATTTACGCAGCAAGGAAAAGGATCGGGCAGTTCCTTGCGAAAAAATTCCCGATAGAAAACGCGGATGTCGTCGTTCCCGTGCCGGACTCTGCCCGGCCTGCGGCGCTTGGCTATGCGCAAGAACTGGGCCTGCCATTTGAGGAAGGATTGCTGAAGGATAGGTACAGCAAAAAGGGCTCGATGCGCAGCTTTATCGAGCCGTACCAGAGCGACAGGGTCGAGATAAACAAGGGCATCATACCGATCCGCGAAGTGGTAGCGGGCAAGCACGTAATAGTCGTCGACGACAGCATCGTGAGGGGAACAAGCTCTGCCGAGATAATCAAGACGCTCCGGATGGTCGGGGCAAGCAAGGTGAGCCTAGTGGTCACCTACCCGCCCATTCGCTATCCCTGCTACGCCGGCATCGACTTTCCGTCGCAGGAAGAGCTGGTCGCCTACCAGCAGGGCGCTGCCGAGGATTCAAACGTGACGATAGGGGCGCGCGTTTCGCAGGTGATAGGTGCGGACCACGTCGCGTACAACGACACCTCCAACCTTGCAAAGGCGATCGGCATGCCGGAGGAAGAGCTCTGCTTCACGTGCTCCACCGGCAACTATGCGCCGCTTGGCATAAGGCCAACCTTCAAGTCAAGGATACAGATGAAGGGCGAATAATCGCTTAAATATTCTCAAGCCCCATTCTTTTTCATGCGCCTTGCGTTTGTCGTGGCAGTCGCAGCCGGAATCGTCGCAGTCGCCCTGATCGCGATGCTTGTTTCCGCCCTTCCGACAAAGGACCATGATCTGAGCGTGGACGCGCTAAAGGACGAGCAGTCACTCTTTACCGACGCGCGCGTAATAGTAAAAAACATCGGCAGACTGCCGCTGACAGACGTGTTGATCGACTATGGTGGCCAGAAAGAGCCGGTAATACCTGTGCTCCAGCCGGGCGAAACAATGAACTTTGCGCCACCGGAGGACGCGCAGCTGGATCACGTCACCGTCACAGCCGAGCCGGGGATACAGATAGTGCAGCCGTACCGCACTCCGATAAAGCTGCCCGGCATGATAGGCTCCTGACTGCGTTTAAATAATCTGGAAGCGAAAATCTCTGTGTGGAAGTAGACTCGCACTCTGACAGCGAAATAATAAAGTTCTATGGCTTGAAAAACATCGCGGTGGTCGGCATGTCAAAGAACGAGGGCAAGGCCGCACACTACGTCCCGAAATACCTCATTGACCGCGGCTACAACGTAATCCCCGTCAACCCTACTGCGGGCGAAATCCAGGGGCGCAGATCATATCCGGCGGTGAGCAGCGTGCCGGAAAAGATAGACATCGTGGATATTTTCAGGCCGTCAGAGGACGTGCCGGCGGTAGTGGAAGACGCCCTAAAGAAGAAAGGCATCAAGGTGATCTGGATGCAGGAAGGCATCTACAGCGAGGAGGCCGAGCGCATGGCGAAGGAAAAGGGCGTCGAGGTGGTCTACAACAGGTGCATGCTGGCAGAACACGTGCGGCTGTTCAAAGACTAGGTTAAATTACGCAGTCTCCAATCAAGGATGAATGTCAAGCATCGACAGGATTTTAGAGCGGGTCAAGCCGGTTCTCGAGGAGCTGGAGAGCAAGGAAAAGATTTCGACCAAGGTCGGAGTCGACAGGGACGCCGGCATCGTCAGGATCTATGGCGAGGGCTCGGACTATATCCGGCGCGCATCTTCCGGGCTTGAAGAGATGCTCGAGCTTGCCTACACCACGGCAGAGCACCATCCGTACTGGGCAGTGCTTTATCACGCATCTGAAATTTCAAAGGCGGCCCTTGAAAAATGGGAAACCGAGCTTTCCGCCGACCAGATAAGCGAAATGTCGTGGCGCTGCGACGAGATCAAGATGGCCCTTGACAGGCTGGCCGGCAAGTGAAGACTTCTCAAGAAAAGTATGGGCGTTTGACTACATACAAGTCCTTTTAAAAAGGAAACAGCGAAATCGTAGTGCCGTGAGCTCTGCCGATTTGAAATGCCCCGTTTGCAGCAAAGCGTTAGAAGGAACTGAATATGGCCATGCAGCCAGGCAGCTTGAAAAGAGTGTCCTGCAAAAGTACCGCGGGCAGCTAAAGAAGGACAAGCAGGTCCGCCGCAAGCAAGTGCAGGCCATGGCAAAAAAGTACCAGAAGGAGAAAAAGTCGCTGCAGAAAAGGCTGGGCGAGCAGGCAAAGAGAAGTAAGGAGAGCCAAAAACGCGAGCTTATACAGTTGAAGAAGAATTACCAAGCGCAGCTGGAGCACGTGCGCGAATTTTACGGCACCCAGAACGCGGCGCTGCAGAACGAGCTAAAGACTTCTTACGCCGGCCAGCTGGAAGGTATGAAAAAGAACTACGAGGGTCTGGCAGCGGGCAACCAAAGGCAGCTTGAAATGCTGCAAAAGTACCTGGAGGACAAGGTGGTCGGCGAACTCAAAGATAAGATGAGTCAGCTGGAGGAGGACAAGATGTCGGCCGAACTGCGGCTGTCAGAGATGGTCCAGCAGCTTGACGAGCGCAACGCCGAAGTCGTATCGCTAAAAGACAGACTGCACAAGGTGGACTATGGAGCGCCTGAACCGGAGCAGGTTGACGCTTCAAGCGAAGCTCCGGGTCCAGACAACAACCAGCAGGAGCTGCTCAGGATCGTCAAAGAAGTCGCCCAGCAGCAAGAGCTGGGAGAGTTGAAGGAGCTTGAAGAAGAGGATCCTGAGGAAGAAGAAAAGCACGGTTTTTGGGGGTCAAAGGCAGGCAAACGGTTCGGCCTGTTCTAGAAAGTCTTATCCGTCAGCAATCCCATAATACCCTATGCAAGCCCAAATACATGTTTCAAAACAAAAGAGATCTGCGTTTGCCGGGAACCCGGGGTTCTTTGTTCATTCGTCTCTGCTTGGAGGATTCGTAGGCCTTGTCGGATACCTCGCGGTTGTGTGCCACCACGTCCACTGATCAGAGTATATAAATAATAACAGGGAGTGGAAAACTCATGATAAAGATCGGGCTGATTGGCAAGACAAACACCGGCAAGACGACGTTCTTCAACTCTGCCACGCTTCTGTCTGCCGAGATATCCAATTACCCGTTTACGACGAAGCAGCCAGCCACAGGCAACGCACACGCGATCACGCTCTGTGTCCACAAGGAGTTCAATCTGCAGGACCAGCCCAAGAACTCTCGCTGCATTGACGGCTGGCGCTTTATACCGGTCGAGCTCGTGGACCTGCCGGGGCTCATCAAGGGCGCATGGGAGGGCAAGGGGCTCGGTAACCAGTTCCTTACCATAGCCGCGCAGTCAGACGCCCTGTTGCACATCGTCGACGCGTCCGGCAGCATCGACGCGTCCGGCAGGATCGCCGAGCCGGGGTCCGGCGACCCTGTGGCAGACGTTGCAGACATTGAAGAAGAGCTGGTCATGTGGTACCTAAAGCTCCTAGAGGGAAACCGCGACAAGATTTCGCACGCCATCAGCACAGGCACGGAAATAATATCTGCTATAACCGAGGTGTTCCGCGGCATCAACGTCCGGGAAAACCACGTCAAACTGGCCCTTGAACAGAACAGCCTGGCGGACGTCCCGTTTGACGACTTTGGGCCGCAGGAGAGCAAGGACTTTTGCTGGAGCCTGCGGGACATCTCAAAGCCCACACTGATAGTTGCCAACAAGGTCGACCTGCCGACGGCCACTGAAAACTTCAACCACCTGCGCGAAGAATACAAGGACGTGATAGTGGTGCCGGCGAGCGCCGACGCCGAATTGACGCTGCGGCGCGCAGAGAGCCGGGGCATAATCCGCTACCTGCCCGGCGACGAGCGGTTTGAAATAAGCGACCAGACAAAGCTCAACGACAAGCAAAAGTGGGCGCTGAATTTCATCCGAAAGGACATCCTCGGCGAATACATGCGCACCGGCGTCCAGTTTGCGATAAACGTGGCCGTGTTCAAACTGCTAAAGATGAACGCCGTCTACCCTGTCGCGGACGCACAGAAATTTGCAGACAAGCACGGAAACGTACTGCCAGACGTCTACCTGATGCGGTCAGGCTCTACCGTCGAGGACCTTGCGCGGGAAATCCACAGCGAGCTTGCAAAGGGCATGCTCTACGCGCTGGACGCCCGCGACGGCCTCCGGCTTCCGACAAACTATCACTTAAAAGACCGCGACGTGCTGTCTATAGTCTCAGCAAGGACAAAGAAAAAGTGACAAGCATGGCAGACCTGATGTCTGAAATCGAAAAGATACTGCGCAAGGACCCTTCAAGGATGTATTCGAAGGAAGAGATCCTGAACCTGCTCGCGCCAAAAAAGAATGACAAAGAAATCGAGCAGCTGCTGGCCGAGCTCGAAGTAAAGAGCTCGCTCACGGAAAGCAAGACAGAAGTCTATGCAAAATGCAGGGGCGGGACTGTCTACTACAAGTGGAACCGGGACTAGTCTTTTTCCTGCGGAAACACTGCGATGCTTTTTAGCGAAGAATAGATCGCAAGATACCTCATGCCCTTTTCAGTCGTCCGGTAGGCCACGTGCCTTTTGTCGTCGTCGGAGAGCTCTGACAGGAGCTTTTTCTCAACGAGGACGTCGAGATACTGCCTCAGCTGGCCACTCGTGAGGTTGGCGCGGGTAAGCAACTTTGTCTTTGTTATCCCTCCGTTAGCGGCCTCTAGGATGATGGCCATGATGTCGGGCCTGCTACGGTTCTTCACAGCTTGGAAAAGGCTCCCCGATGATATAAATCGTCATCGAAGCAAGTTCTCAGACAAGCTGGTAGAATTAGTTTGATCAGTATATTACCTGCTGCTGCCGCATAATGCGCAAATGCCAGAGCTGGGAGAATTCATCTCACTGCTCCGTTCAGAGGCCGGCTACGTTTCTGGGCAGGCCTTGGCGCAAAAGGCCGGCATTTCCCGGAGCGCGGTATGGAAGCAGATAAAGGCGCTGCGCAGGTACGGCTATACAGTCGAATCGCGGCACGGGCTTGGCTATAGGCTTGCCGGCCAGACGGACCTGCCTGTCCCATGGGAGCTGGCAAGAATGCTTCGCACTTTATTCGTTGGCAAGCAGATCATTTTCCGCGAAATAGCAGACTCTACACAAAACCTTGCGGTGGCGCTTGCGGACAAGCCTGACTCGCACGGCGCGGTGGTCATTGCAGAGCAGCAAAAGAGCGGGCGGGGCAGGCAAAAGAGGAAGTGGCTGTCGCCAAAGGGCGGAGTATGGCTGTCTGTCGTCCTGAAGCCAGACATTCCGACTGCTAGGATCACGCTATTGCCATTTGTCGCCGCGCTTGCAGCATGCGACGCGATAAAGGCAACAGGCCTTGACGCGCGGCTAAAGTGGCCAAATGACGTCATGATCTCTGGAAAAAAAGTGGCCGGCATCCTGCTTGACATCAGCGCGGAGGCAGAGCAGGTCAACTACGCGGTCATTGGAATCGGGATAAACGCAAACGTCGATTCTGCTGCAATCTCAGCGCGCCTTGACGGCGTCAAAATCACTTCAATAAGCGAC
>DASTTF010000060.1:0-3196 GCA_035760305.1 Nitrososphaera sp. | reverse complement strand
GTTTCTGTCACAAATCCTGGTTTACAGGGCAGACGTGTCGTTCACCGAAGAAGGGTTGACGGTCCCGTCGGTCGACATGATACCTTGCTGCGCCGCCCCCGGCTACATGCCGATGCTCACCGTCTACATCACTGATCACTTTTTGATACTGGTCATTCCAATCAACGTGATTCTGGCCGCGGTCGTCTCCATACTGGTCGGCCTTAACGTGGCCCTCAGCGTCTTTGCCTATCGGCTGAAAAGGTCGCTGCAGGCAAAGACGTCCATCGCCGCGGGCATTGGCGCGACGAGCGGGCTGTTTGTCGGGTGCCCCACATGCGCGGGCAGCCTATTCTCCGCTCTTGTCGGGATCGGAATAGCCGGAGCCGGCACGAGCGCAAGCGTGCTCGCGCCCTTCCAGACGCTCTTTATCGCGGCAAGCATCCCGGCGCTAATAGCAGCGCCGTTTCTGATCGCAAGGGGCATAAGGTCCGTCTCAAACTGCAAGATTACTTGACTTTTGCCACGATCTCGGACTGCGGCAGCTTTTTCGAAATGCTGTCCAGGTACATCTGGACATGCGGCTCTGCGGTCCATATCTTTTCGTCGCCGAAAAGGTAGCCGTACCTCTGCGAGCTCCCGATCCTTTCGCGCAGCCTGAGCGCGTCGAGGTAGCTCGGCGGGACTGTAGAATCGTCAAAGCCGCGCCTTGTAGCAATGGCGTCGATCACGTCGTGCATGCCAGAGCCGTGCTGGGCGGCCTCTTTGACCCTGTAGGCGATGTCCTTTGGTATTCCGAGGCTCTGGGCGACCCTCCGGTGCACGTGCTTGCCAAAAGTGTCCCGCCCGCCCTTTACGTTCAGCCGCATGTCGATTCCTAGCGCGACCCTGATAATTTCTGGGTCGAGGAACGGCTCGCGGAGCTCGATGCTGTGCGCCATCGTTATCTTGTCCTCGCGCTCCAGCGTCTCCTTGTAGAGCAAAAGCAGGTCCTCGATCATGTGCCTGCGGAGCTTCTTGTAGCCTTCCTTTTCGGCCACCTTGGCGTACCACGAATAGCCGCCAAACAGCTCGTCTGCGCCCTGGCCGGTGAGCATCACCTTTATGCCGTCCTGGTGGGCCAGCCTGACCGCGCAGTACACCGGGAGCGCGACTTCGACCTGCCCGGCGTTCGCGTCCTCGATCACGTTGATGACTTCGGGGACCAGCTTTTCCACAGAGTCGTGGTCGAGCTCGGCCACCTTTAGCTCAAGGCCGAGCCTTTCTGCTATCTGGCGCGCGTTGGCGATGTCGCTCGAGCCCTTTACTCCGCACGTGTAGCAGACGACTTTGGGCACCATCCTTGCGGCAAGGTACGCGACCAGCACGCTGTCGATCCCGCCGGAAAATATTATCCCTATCTCTTTAAAGTCCTGGGTGCGCTTCTCCATCGCCTCCACCAGAGCCTTCTTGTACCCTTCGACCGCGGAAGCCATCGTCTTGTGGACTATTCTTACCTTTGGCGGTATCGGGTCGGCCACCTGGAATGTCTGGAGCCGGCCGTCGGGCGATATGATTATCGCGCTGCCCGGCATTATGCGCCTTGTCGGTTCCTGTATCCCGATCTTCCACAGGGCCTTGCGCTCCGACGCAAAGGCAACAATGTCCTTGGTGTCGGCATAGTACAGCTGGCGCACGCCTATCCTGTCCCTTACAAGGGCAGTCTCGCCAGTCTGCGTGTCCTGTATTGCAAGGGCGTACACCCCGTCCAGCTCTGCCACGGTCTTTTTGATCGCGCCGAGCAGGCTGTTCTTGCGGAGGTGGTCCTCCAGCATGTGGACGATTACTTCGCTGTCGGTAGTAGTCGTAAATTTGTGGCGCTTCTCCAGCTTTTTCCTGATCTCCTTGTAGTTGTATATCTCGCCGTTGTGCTCCAGCACGAGCCTGCCGTCGCAGCTGCTAAATGGCTGCGCGCCGCACGTGCCGCCAACTATTGCAAGCCGGGTGTGACCCAGCGCGCTGTCGGCGCTCACCTTCTGGAACTGGGACTGCATCGTCGCGATCGAGTTTGACTTTACGATCTGTCCGTTAGCGACCAGCCCAGCTCCGTCCGGCCCGCGGTTTACCATGCAAGAGAGCATAGTGCCGACAAGCGGCACCACGTTCTCACCGCTCTTGCTCAAAATACCAGCTATTCCACACATTTTCCTCTATCCAAATTTCAAAAGCCAAGGCCCGCCGCGAGGCAGGTAACTCGACTTCAATCACCTTACCTAACCATTAATGATTTAAAAACATTTATGCAGCAAATTCTAAAACCTTCAGGAGATCAGATTCCTGTACAATTTTGTCTGTTGCCTTTGCTATCTCCTTGTCCTTTGGCATGAACGCGACTCCGACTCCCGCGCGCTGGATCATGCAAATGTCGGATTTCGTGTCGCCTACTGCCAGCGTATTTTCTACCGGCACGCCGTACTGGCCGGCATATTTTTCCATGTGGTAGCGCTTGCACACTGAAATCTTGCAAAAGCAGCCGATCTTTTCCCAGCCGAGCGGCATGACGACCCTTCCGGTGATTCTGTTGTCTTTAATTTCAAGCTCGTTCGCCGCCACAAAATCCAGCTGCAGCCTCTTTGCGACAGAGCCCGCGGCAAGCGTGTAGCTGTCGCTTATTATCCCTATCTTGTAACCCCTGCCTCTCAATTCTGTAATCGCCTGCTCGCAGTTCTTTGTAAGGGGTATCGACTCTATCGCGTCTTCAACGTCCTTTCCTGTCAGGCCGGCAAAGAGCGCCGCTATCGCCCTTGTCTGCTCGTGCCCTGCGGCCCCGCTCGCCTGCACCGCCCTTATCTTGTCCGACAGGCCGAACTTGTCTGCAAGAGCAAAGACCAGCCGGCCCTGGATGAGCGTGCCGTCCATGTCAAAAGCGGCGAGCCTCTGCATCACTGTGCATATGTGGTAGCCTTGCTTAGAACCTTTGCGAATTGCCGTAAGTCGATGTCCTTGAACGGCTCTATCCTGACGGGCGCCGGCGGCTCCTGTTGTCCTTCTTCCATCATACTCCTTTCGCGCAGGCTCTCAAGTATCTTTTCGCGCAGCTTTGGCGGGCAGATCTTGCTGTGGTATATCGACCCGAGCGACGCCACGACCATCTCCTTCAGGTGTTCTTCTCCCTTGTCTTCGTGGAAGTGGGGGTTGCGGGTCTCTACCTGCATCACTTCGACCCCCTTGTCCATCG